>NZ_NEJR01000016.1:0-137077 GCF_002113165.1 Pseudomonas sp. B19(2017) | reverse complement strand
CAGCACTGGGCTATCGTTCACCGAACGAATATGCAAAAGGCTTGAGGCAGTTGGCTCATTAGCCAGCTTCTTGGCGTCCGCTGCCATGGGACAGGCCCACAAAAACCGTCGGCTCCCATCATCCGGCCCCTACGCTGCGCTCCGGGGTTCCCTCGCTACGGGCCTGCTCCCGGGAGTACGCGCTGCAGGCCCCATCCATGGGGCCTCAGCGCTTGACGGGCATCCATGCCCGTCACCTCCCTCCGCAGTCCCTTCGCTCGGCCTCCTGAAGTCGCAATCGGCAGCGCCTGAACTATCGCGCGCTTAAAAGCAAAAACAAAAGCAACGGCAACGGCAACGGCAACGGCAACGGCAACGGCAACGGCAACGGCAGTTAGATGGTTCCTGGGAACCCGGCGAACGTCGCCGACCTCTCAGTTCCATAGACCTTCTTAGGAGGACGCCGCCCATGAAACACCTGACGCCTTGGTTATTGGCCGCCAGCCTGACTGCCTGCGGCGAAACCGCCCTGCTGAATGTACTCGACGGCAGTGGCCCAACGCCCCAGCTGCCCGCTCCGGTCAAGACCACCCTCCCCACCGTGAATATCGCTCCGGCAGTGGGCTGGCCCAAGGACGTCAAGCCCGAAGCAGCACCTGGCACCCAGGTGAAAGCGTTCGCCAGCGGACTGGACCACCCTCGCTGGCTGTACCTGTTGCCCAACGGCGACGTTCTGGTAGCCGAAACCAACGCCCCGCCAAAGCCAGAAGATGGCAAGGGCCTGCGCGGCTGGGTGATGAAGAAGGTGATGAAGCGGGCAGGTGCAGGCGTGCCCAGCGCCAACCGTATCACCCTGCTGCGTGACGCCGACCACGACGGCGTGGCAGAAATCCGCACAACCTTCATCGAGGAGCTCAACTCGCCGTTCGGCATGGTCCTGGTCGGTAAGGACCTCTACGTAGCCAACACCGACAGGCTGCTGCGCTTTCACTATGAGCCCGGTGCCATGCAAATTCGCAATGAAGGCCAACCGGTGGTCGAGTTACCAGGCGGGCCGCTCAATCACCACTGGACCAAGAACGTGATC
This sequence comes from Pseudomonas sp. B19(2017), assembly GCF_002113165.1. Lineage (NCBI taxonomy): Bacteria > Pseudomonadati > Pseudomonadota > Gammaproteobacteria > Pseudomonadales > Pseudomonadaceae > Pseudomonas > Pseudomonas sp. B19(2017). The sequence goes on along the minus strand of NZ_NEJR01000016.1, from coordinate 136,011 downwards.
GCCAGCCCTGACGGTAAAAAGCTTTTCGTGACAGTCGGCTCCAACAGCAACGTCGGCGAAAACGGCCTGGACAAGGAACAGGGGCGCGCCGCGATCTGGGAAGTGGACCCAGCCAACGGCCAGCACCGCCTGTTCGCCACCGGCCTGCGCAACCCTAACGGCCTGGCCTGGGAGCCACACAGCGGTGCGTTGTGGACGGCAGTCAACGAGCGTGACGAGATTGGCAGCGATCTGGTACCGGACTACATCACTTCCGTTAAGGACGGCGGTTTCTATGGCTGGCCATACAGCTACTATGGCAAGCACGTGGACGAGCGCGTGCAACCACCAGCGCCTGAAAAAGTGAACCAGGCGCTGGTGCCCGACTATGCCGTAGGCCCACATACGGCATCGCTGGGGCTGGCATTCGCCGAACCCAATGGGTTACCACCGCCCTTCGACCAAGGGGCATTCGTGGGCCAGCACGGGTCGTGGAACCGCAAGCCGCACAGTGGCTACAAGGTCATTTTCGTGCCGTTCGACCCGTCAGGAAAACCCTCGGGCAAGCCGGTGGACCTGCTTACCGGGTTTCTTGATGAGCATGGCAAGGCCCAAGGGCGCCCGGTCGGCGTAATCACCGACGGGCGTGGCGGCGTGCTGGTAGCCGATGATGTCGGCAATGTGGTCTGGCGGGTAAGCAAAGCCCCGCCTGTCCTCAGGGGTTCTGCGCCAGATGCCCTTGCGGAATGACGCGCTTGGCCTGCAGGTAAGCCTTGGCCCAGTAGCTGTTTGACAAGTAGTCCAGGCGCACCGTACCACCGCTCGATGGGGCATGCACGAAGCGCCCTTCCCCTACATAAATGCCAGCGTGGCTGACCTGCGAGCCGCCACTGGTGGCAAAGAACACCAGGTCACCGGACTGCAGCGACTTGGCATCCACGGTCGGCGCGCGCATGACGATCATCTCACGCGTGGAACGCGGCAGGCTTATGCCGGCAGCATCACGGTAGACGTACTTGATCAGGCCACTGCAATCGAAACCGGAGTCCGGGGTGTTGCCGCCCCAGCGATAAGGCGTGCCCACCAGGCCGATAGCGCGCATCAGTACGTCATCGGCAATGGGCGAAGGGCTGGGCTGGCTATAGGTAACCTGCGGCTGTACCACAGGGGCCGGCGCAGGCGCACGGCTGGAGCAGGCAGCCAGCAAGGCTGCCAGGGAGAGAAATGCGAAGCGCGCCATCTTTACCATGGCCAGAACATCCTGTCTGAGACCGCTGGGCCGCAGCCGAAAAGAGTTGAGAATTTAGATTAGACGCTTTCTATAAATGTGCACGGCGGCGAGCTTTTCACAAAGCATCGCCGCCGCGGCAGGATATATCATTTTGCTATCAGTTGCGCGCGATATTGGTGGTCGGCGCCATGGCCAAGGCACGCTTGGCTTCGATGAAGGTCTTGCTCCAGTAACGGTCACCGAGGCTGTCGATGCGCACGCCACCGCTACGGCGGCTGCTGGAGTGGATGAACTGGTTGTCACCCAGGTAGATGCCGGCATGGCTGACGCGGCCGCGGCCGTTGGTGCTGAAGAACAGCAGGTCACCTGGCTTGAGCTTGTTGCGGGCCACTTTCGGGGCATCGACGTTGATCATTTCACGCGTGGAGCGCGGCAAGGTCACGCCCGCCTCTTCACGGAACAGGTAGCCGATGAAGCCACTGCAGTCAAAGCCGGACTTCTCCGAGGTACCACCGAAGCGGTAGCGGGTGCCGATCAACGACATGCCGCGCTCGAGAATGCTGTCAGCCAGCGCTGGCAACTGGTAAGGCTTGCTGCTGGAGAAGGCCTCCAGGTCATCTTCGGTGGCCAGCTCTTCCGGCTCGCCGAATACCGACGAGGACGAGGCTTTGGCCTTGAACGCCGAATGTGCGGCGATCGGGGTGTGATCCTGGAGCTGCTGCTCTGAATGAGAAGCCGGGCCTTGGGCCGCGCAGCCAAAAAGCAGGGTCACGAGTGCGAGTGGCACGAGGGGTGCGAAGCGCTTGAGCATGGGCACGACCGTGTCTGTAATCCTTTAGAAGGGTGAAACTATGCCCTCTATCATGGCCATTTGCAAATTTTATCGAAAAAGATGTGACTTTTTTGTTTTGCCGCTCTGGCCCAGCGTTTTCGGGCTACCAGCCCAGGGTTTCCTTGAGGAAAGGGATGGTGAGCTTGCGTTGTGCCTGCAATGAGGCCTGGTCGAGGCGTTCGAGCAGGTCGAACAACGCACTCATGCTGCGTGCGCCGCGGGTGAGGATGAAGTGGCCGACTTCGTCGGTAAGGTGCAGGCCACGGCGCGAAGCGCGCAGTTGCAGGGCGCGCAGCTTGTCTTCGTCGGACAGGCCACGCATCTGGAACACCAGGGCCAGGGTCAGCCGCGACTTCAGGTCCGGCAGCTTGATCGGCAGTTCGCGCGGCGATGCCGAGGCAGCCAGCAGCAGGCGCCGGCCGCTATCACGCAGGCGGTTGAACAGGTGGAACATGGCCTCTTCCCAGTCTGCCTTGCCGGCGATCACGTGCAGGTCGTCGATGCACACCAGCTCATACTGGGCCAGGTAGTCGAGCAGCTCTACGCCACGATCGAGCAATTGTGCCAGCGGCAGGTAGACGGCTGGTTCGCCGCGTTGCTGGAAGCGGTGGGTGGCGGCCTGCAGCAGGTGGCTACGGCCAACACCCTGCTTGCCCCACAGGTAGATAAGGCTCTCGGTCCAGCCGGCGTCGGCTTCGCATAGCCGCTCGACGTAGCCCAATGCCGCAGCATTGGCGCCCGGATAGTAGTTGATGAAGGTGGCGTCATCGCGCAGGCGCACACCCAGGGGCAACTGGATCGGTGGTTTCATGCTCGCGGGCGGTCGACAGGACCGCAGGGGGCCTTTGGTGAACAATTTGCAAAGTCTATACCCGCAGCGCGGGGCACACAATCACGGCAGCGGATAGCACAAGTAAAATCAACAGGTTGCGCCATTATGGGGCTGCAAAGCGGCCCCCAGGATCACAAATCCGGGTCGACATCCCCGGCATACATGTCCGATTCCTTGTACAGGTCATGCACATGCCGCAGCAGCACCATGATCACCGCCGCCACCGGCAGCGCCAGCAATACCCCGGTGAAGCCGAACAGCTCACCGCCGGCCAGGATCGCGAAAATCACCGCCACCGGGTGCAGGCCGATGCGGTCGCCCACCAGCAGCGGGGTCAGCACCATGCCTTCCAGCGCCTGCCCGACCATGAACACCGCGACGATGCCCAGCATCGGATACAGGTCGCCGCCAAACTGGAACAGGCCAGCCACCAAGGCTGCGCCAATGCCAATGATGAAGCCCATGTACGGCACGATGGCAGCCAGCCCGGCGAGCATGCCGATCAGCAGCCCCAGCTCCAGCCCCACCAGCATCAGCCCGGCCGAATAGATGAAGCCCAGCGCCACCATCACCATCAATTGCCCGCGCACGAACGCCCCCAGCACCTCATGGCATTCGCCCGCCAGGCCCATGACTTGCGGCTCGCGCTGGCGCGGCAGCAGCCCCCGCAGCTTGGCCATCATCAGGTCCCAGTCGCGCAGCAGATAAAAACCCACCACCGGGATCAGCACCATGTTGGCCAGCCAGGCCATCAGCGCCAGGCCCGAGGCGGTGGCATGGGAAAGCAGCACACCGACGATATCGGTGGTCTGGCCCATGTGTGTGCCAATGGCAGCCTTGATCTTGTCGAACTTCCAGAAGCCGTCAGCCAACCCCAGGCGGCTCTGCACCCAGGGCAATGCCACGTGCTCGAGCCAGTCGAGCATCTGCGGCGCCAGCTCATACAGGCGCACCAGCTGCTTGGCCAGCAGCGGCACCAGCACCAGCAGCAAGGCCAGCAACAGCAAGGTGAAGAGGCCGAACACCACCACCACGCCCCAGGTGCGCGAAAGCCCAAGGCGTTCCAGGCGGTCGACCAGCGGGTCGGCCAGGTAAGCCAGCAGGATGCCGACCAGGAACGGGGTAAGAATGTTGTGCAGGCTATAAAGAAGCACAGCGACCAGCAGGGCAACACCCAGCCAGATCCAGCGACGTACGTCAGTCACGGTGTGCTCCCCTTACCAGCGAAAACGCAAACCGTCGAACGGCTTGGGGGCAGGCTGGGCCGGCACTGCTTGCCCGCCCCCGGCAGCGTCTGCCGGCGCTGGCGTGGCCGGCACCACAGGCGCCTGCTCTACCGGTACTTCCTGTAGCTTGGCCAGGCCGAGCTGGGCACGCAGTTGCTCGCGGTTGGCGGTGACGCCATAGGTCAGGGTGCTGCCTTCGGCCATTTGCAGGCGCGGGCCAAAGGGTTCGAGCACGCGGGCCAGTTCAGCGTAGCGCTGCAGGTTCATCCCCTGCACTTGCACCTGCAACTGGCTGCTGGCACCCGGACGGGTGACGTAACGCGGCGCCAGGCGGTTGCTCAGCGCCAGCATCACGGCGTCGGCCAACGCTGCCGGGTCGGCACCCTCGGCAGTGCCTTGCTCACGCTGGTCGCCCAGCCACAGCTGCCACTTGCCCTGCCATTTGCCATCGGTTTCCCGGGCATGCACGGCCAGCAAGGCATCGGCACCATAGCGCTCGGAGGCTTCGCGTAACGGGGCCGGGTCGCTGCCTTCGATGTGCTCGGCATTGGCCACCAGTTGCTCCTGCAGATCGGCCAGCGGCAGGCGCAACGGCAGGCCACGGTGCTGGGCGGCACGGCGCAGGGGTTGGGCACTGGCCTGGCCATCACCGACCAGGCTGCTGCCTTCGGCACTGTCGTTCAGCCACCAGCCGAGGATCGAGGGACGGTTGCTGCCCCACAGGGCCAGGCCGGCCTTGCGCAAAGCCTGTTCGGTACTGCCAGGGTCGAACTCGACCAGCACCGACTCGGGTGGCCCGGCTTCGCTGGCAACCTGGTTGATGATTTGCTGCGGGTCCTTGCGCAGCGCGGCCAATGCCGGGCTTTGCACTGCCTTGGGGTCGCCGGTCAGGCGCGTTACCAGGGTATCGAGTGCCTGGACGGTAGCCGCGGCACGGGCTTCGGCGCCCTGCCCGGTGACCGGCTCGCGCACCTGGTAAAGGCCGGAAACATTTTCAGCCTGGGCAGCGGCCGAGATCAGGGCCAGGCAACCGACTGCCAGAATATTGAAGAGACGCATGGAGGATTCCTGTCCATTTACCGCAATGCCTATACCTTATACACGGGGGCGCAAGGTAACCAGTCGCGAGGGGTGAAAGATTGGTTGCGGGGGAGATGTGTCGGGTCTGACAGGCGTTCGCCTTGAGAGGTTCAGCGGCTGGGAGATCGAGCGCTGCCCGCGCGGCGCTCGATCTCCCGGACACCGAAACAATCAAAGGCGGACACTTCCCACTTTTTAACCATTTTCATGCCCTGCCCGTCGGCCTGAGGATGGCCGCTGCCCGGCAACCCTGATAAAATCGCGCGCCTTCACAGACCACTGACGTTTCAGGCAGCCGCCCTTTACCAGCCGGCCTTGGCCGTCATGGTCGTTTTTAAGAATCCCTCCCTCCTAAAGGCCTGGATCAATGAGCAAGCAACCCTCCCTGAGCTACAAGGACGCCGGTGTAGACATCGACGCCGGCGAAGCACTGGTCGAACGCATCAAGGGCGTGGCAAAACGCACCGCACGCCCTGAAGTCATGGGTGGCCTGGGCGGCTTCGGCGCCCTTTGCGAGATCCCGGCCGGCTACAAGCAGCCGGTGCTGGTCTCTGGCACCGACGGCGTTGGCACCAAACTGCGCCTGGCACTGAACCTGAACAAGCACGACAGCATCGGCCAGGACCTGGTCGCTATGTGCGTCAACGACCTGGTCGTATGCGGTGCCGAGCCGCTGTTCTTCCTCGACTACTATGCCACCGGCAAACTGAACGTCGACGTGGCCGCCACCGTGGTTACCGGCATCGGTGCCGGTTGCGAACTGGCCGGCTGCTCGCTGGTCGGTGGTGAAACCGCCGAAATGCCCGGCATGTACGAAGGCGAAGACTACGACCTGGCCGGCTTCTGCGTCGGCGTGGTGGAAAAGGCCGAAATCATCGACGGTTCCAAGGTTGCCACCGGCGACGCACTGATCGCTCTGCCGTCCTCGGGCCCGCACTCCAACGGCTACTCGCTGATCCGCAAGATCCTCGAAGTGTCCGGCACCGACATCGAGAACACCCAGCTGGGCGGCAAACCGCTGGCCGACCTGCTGATGGCGCCTACCCGCATCTACGTCAAGCCACTGCTGCAGCTGATCAAGAACACCGGCGCGGTCAAGGCCATGGCCCACATCACCGGTGGCGGCCTGCTGGACAACATCCCGCGCGTATTGCCGGCCAACGCCCAGGCGGTCATCGACGTGGCCAGCTGGCAGCGCCCGGCAGTGTTCGACTTCCTGCAGGAAAAAGGCAACGTCGACGAGCATGAGATGCACCGCGTGCTGAACTGTGGCGTCGGCATGGTCATCTGCGTGGCCCAGGATCAGGTAGAAGCTGCCCTGAACGAACTGCGCGCCGCTGGCGAGCAGCCATGGGTGATCGGCCACATCGCCGAAGCCGCCGAGGGCGCTGCCCAGGTCGAGCTGCAGAACCTCAAGGCACACTGATGCCAAGCAAGACCTGCAATGTAGTGGTACTGCTGTCGGGTTCCGGCAGCAACCTGCAAGCCCTGATCGACAGTTGCCAAGGCCAGGACAGCCCGGTGCGCATCCGTGCGGTGGTTTCCAACCGCGCCGATGCCTACGGGCTGCAGCGCGCCGCGGCGGCCGGTATCGACAGCGTCGTGCTCGAGCACACCCAGTTCGACGGCCGGGAAGCCTTCGATGCCGCACTGATGGCGCGCATCGACGCTTTCGCCCCGGACCTGGTGGTGCTGGCCGGTTTCATGCGCATTCTAAGTGGCGACTTCGTACGCCACTATCAGGGCCGCCTGCTCAACATCCACCCGTCGCTGCTGCCCAGGTACAAGGGCCTGCATACCCACCGCCGGGCACTGGAGGCAGGCGACGCCGAGCATGGCTGCAGCGTACACTTCGTGACTGAGGAACTCGATGGCGGCCCATTGGTCGTACAGGCTGTGGTACCGGTGGTGTCAGACGACACCGTCGAAAGCCTGGCACAGCGGGTACACCGCCAGGAGCACCTGATTTACCCGCTGGCGGTGCGCTGGTTCGCTGAAGGGCGCTTGCGTCTTGGCGAACAGGGTGCATTACTGGACGGCCAGCCCCTGGCGGCCAGCGGTCACTTGATTCGATCCTAGGAGAATTTATGCGTCGCGCCCTGCTCTTGGCTCTCGCCGTGCTCGCCCTGCCCCTCCAGGCAGCTGATCTGAAGCCTTTCTCGGCCAGCTATACCGCCGACTGGAAGCAACTGCCCATGAGCGGCACCGCCGAGCGCAGCCTGGTCAAGAATGCCAACGGTACCTGGGACCTTAACTTCAAGGCTTCCATGATGATCGCCAGCCTGACCGAGCAAAGCACCCTGCGCATGGACAACGACACCCTGCTGCCGCAGAAGTACCACTTCGAGCGTGGCGGCCTGGGCAAGGCCAAGAAGGTCGACCTGGCCTTCGACTGGAACAGCAAGAAGGTCACCGGCAGTGACCGTGGCGACGCCGTCAGCCTGCCGCTGAACCGTGGCGTGCTGGACAAGTCGTCCTACCAGTTGGCCCTGCAGCATGACGTGGCCGCCGGCAAGAAGAGCATGACCTACCAGGTAGTCGACGGTGACGAGATCGACACCTACGACTTCCGCGTGCTGGGCACCGAAAAGGTCACCACCAAGACCGGCCAGGTCGATGCGGTGAAGGTCGAGCGCGTGCGCGACCCAAGCCAGAGCAAGCGCATCACCGAGCTGTGGTTCGCCAAGAACTGGGACTACCTGCTGGTGCAACTGCGCCAGGTCGAGACCGATGGCAAGGAATACGTGATCGTGCTGCAGGATGGCACGGTCGATGGCAAGCCGGTGAAGGGCAACTGAGCCAGCGCTGCCAGCAGCACCAAAGCCCCGCCATGTGCGGGGCTTTTTTCTGCCTGGGGTTTCTGGATTGTCTGTACCGGCCCTATCGCCGGCAAGCCAGCTCCCACAGAGACCTCACACAGCCTGAGCCCAGCGCAGTACCTGTGGGAGCTGGCTTGCCGGCGATAGGGCCAGCCCAGGCAACACAACTTCAGCATCATGAAACTTGTTTCATCCCGGTTTTATTTACTTAGCCTGCTAACAAACTCTATAAAGAGGGTGTGCGACACAGTGTCGCAACCAACTCAAGCAGTGGAGTTTGACGATGACAGTCCAAGTAACCGAACGCGACGAATCGAAAATGTCCCACGAAGGCCTGGCCGCTGGTGTGCGGATCTGGGATGTGCACCAACAAGGCCAGCTGGTGGGGATGTTCCACAACGAATATGAAGCGCACCAGTACCGTACGGAGCTGGAAAACCTGGAAAACCAGCGCGCCACGCAATGACCCATCTTCAAATGAAAAACCCCGCCAAGGCGGGGTTTTTCGTGTTTACCACATCAGATCATCAGGGATCTTGTAGGCCGCGTACGGGTCGTCCTCGTTCGCTTCCTCGACATGGGTGTTGAGCAGCAGGATACGGCTAGGGTCGCGCTCCTGGATCTTCACTGCCGCTTCACGGGGGATGACCTCGTAACCGCCGGCATGGGCCACCACGGCCAGCGCACCGTTGCTCAGCTTGGTCCGCATCAGGGCATTGACGGCAATGCGCTTGACCTTCTTGTCGTCGACAAAGTTGTAGTAGTCCTCGGTGCTCAGCTTCGGCAGGCGAGTCGCTTCGATCAACTGCTTGATCTGCGCGGCGCGGGCTTTCTGCTCGGCTTTTTCCTGCTGCTGGCGGTTCAGTTCCTGGTCACGCCTGGCTTTCTCGGCCATGGCTTCCTTGGCCATGCGCTGCTGGCTGTCGTCCACCTCGACCTGGCCTTTGTGCTCCAGGCGTTTCTGTTTCTTCTCGGCCTTGGTGGCCTGGGAAACCTGTTTCTGGTTGACCAGACCGGCTTTGAGCAGTTGGTCGCGAAGGGAAAGGCTCATGAATGTTCACTCACTTATGCAACAGCTCAGCCGCAGCTGGGCAGGTTCTTTTCCTGACGTTTGGCTTCACCCCAAAGGGCATCCAGTTCGTCAAGGTTACAATCTTCGATCGGGCGGCCACTGTCACGCAATGCCTGTTCGATGAAGCGGAAACGCCGCTCGAACTTGCGATTGGCGCGGCGCAGGGCATGTTCCGGATCATGCTTGAGGTGACGAGCCAGGTTGACGGTGGCGAACAGCAGGTCGCCGATTTCATCCTCGAGCGCATCGGCATCGCCGTCGGCCATGGCCTGCAGCACTTCGTCCAGCTCTTCGCGGACCTTGTCCAGCACCGGCAATGCCGCAGGCCAGTCGAAACCGACCGTGGCCGCGCGCTTTTGCAGTTTGGCTGCCCGCGACAACGCCGGCAATGCCGCCGGTACGTCGTCGAGCAGCGACAATTGTTCGGGCTGGCTCTTTTCCGCGCGCTCTTCAGCCTTGACTTCTTCCCAGCGTGACTTGACCTGGGCCTCGCTCAGGCTGGGGGCGTCCACCGGCGCGTACAGCTCGCCGGTGGGGAACACATGCGGGTGACGACGAATGAGCTTGCGGGTGATGCTGTCGACCACGCCGTCGAACTCGAAACGCCCCTCCTCGCGGGCGAGCTGGCTGTAGTAGACCACCTGGAACAGCAGGTCGCCCAGTTCACCTTGCAAGTGCTCGAAATCGCCGCGCTCGATGGTGTCGGCAACCTCGTAGGCCTCTTCGATGGTGTGCGGGACGATGCTCGCGTAGTTCTGCTTCAGGTCCCACGGGCAGCCGTACTGCGGGTCGCGCAGGCGGGCCATGAGGTGCAGCAGGTCTTCGAGGGTGTAGATCATGTAAGCAGGTCCTTCGGTGGTGGCTTCTTCGCGGGCTTGCCCGCTCCCACAGGGATGGTGCAAATCTTCAGATATGCACTTGACCTGTGGGAGCGGGCAAGCCCGCGAAGAAGCCACCGCGGTCTCAAGGGGTACGATTACGCCGCGTCTCGATGATGTTCGGCAACTGCGAGATCCGCCCCAGCAAGCGCCCCAGCGCATCCAGGCCCGGAATCTCGATGGTCAGCGACATCAACGCAGTGTTGTCTTCCTTGTTCGAGCGGGTGTTCACCGCCAGCACGTTGATCTTCTCGTTCAGCAGCACTTGCGACACATCGCGCAGCAAGCCCGGGCGGTCGTAGGCACGGATGACGATGTCGACCGGGTAGGTCTGCACCGGGATCGGCCCCCAGCTGACCTGAATCATGCGCTCCGGCTCCTTGCCCGCCAACTGCAGCACCGAGGCGCAGTCCTGACGGTGGATGCTCACGCCGCGGCCCTGGGTGATGTAGCCGACGATGGCGTCGCCCGGCAGCGGCTGGCAGCAGCCGGCCATCTGCGTCAGCAGGTTGCCGACACCCTGGATCTGGATGTCACCGCGCTTGCCGGTACGCGGCCCGGTAGGCTTGCGTGGTACCAGTTCGATCTGCTCGATGCGCTCGGGCTCCAGCAACTGCTGGGCGGCGTTGACCAGGTGTGCCAGGCGCAGGTCGCCGGCACCGAGCGAGGCGAACATGTCCTCGGCGGTCTTGACGTTGGTCTTCTCTGCCAGTCGCTCGAAATCCACCTGCGGCAGGCCCAGGCGGCTAAGCTCGCGTTCAAGCAAGGTCTTGCCGGCGGCGACGTTCTGGTCGCGTGCCTGCAGCTTGAACCAGTGCACAATCTTGGCCCGCGCTCGCGAGGTGGTGACGTAACCCAGGTTGGAGTTCAACCAGTCACGGCTGGGGTTGCCGTGCTTGCTGGTGATGATCTCGACCTGCTCGCCGGTCTGCAGGCTGTAGTTGAGCGGCACGATGCGCCCGTTGATCTTGGCACCGCGGCAGTTGTGGCCGATTTCGGTGTGCACGCGGTAGGCGAAGTCCAGCGGCGTGGCCCCCTTGGGCAAGTCGATGGCGTGGCCGTCCGGAGTGAACACGTAGACCCGGTCCGGTTCGATGTCAACCCGCAGCTGCTCGGCCAGGCCACCGATGTCGCCCAGCTCTTCGTGCCATTCAAGCACCTGGCGCAGCCAGGAGATCTTCTCTTCGTAATGGTTGGAGCTGGACTTGACGTCGGTGCCCTTGTAGCGCCAGTGGGCGCAAACCCCAAGCTCGGCTTCTTCGTGCATGCCGTGGGTACGGATCTGCACTTCCAGCACCTTGCCCTCGGGGCCGATCACCGCGGTGTGCAGCGAGCGATAGCCGTTCTCCTTGGGGTTGGCGATGTAATCGTCGAACTCCTTGGGAATGTGCCGCCACAGGGTGTGCACGATACCCAGCGCGGTGTAGCAGTCGCGGATTTCCGGGACCAGCACCCGTACCGCCCGCACGTCGTAGATCTGGCTGAATTCCAGGCCTTTGCGCTGCATCTTGCGCCAGATCGAATAGATATGTTTCGCCCGGCCGCTGATGTCGGCCTTGACGCCAGTGGCCAGCAGCTCGTTCTGCAGCTGGTTCATCACATCGCTGATGAAGCGCTCGCGGTCCAGCCGCCGCTCGTGCAGCAACTTGGCGATCTGTTTGTACTGGTCGGGTTCGAGATAGCGGAAGGACAGGTCTTCCAGCTCCCACTTGATGTGGCCGATACCCAGACGGTGCGCCAGCGGCGCATAGATGTCGAACACCTCGCGCGCGACACGCAGGCGTTTCTCGTCGTCGGCGGCCTTGACCGCACGGATCGCGCAGGTGCGCTCGGCGAGCTTGATCAACGCCACGCGCACATCATCGACCATGGCCACGAGCATCTTGCGCAGGTTCTCGACCTGCGCCTGCGAGCCCAGCACCAGCGATTGCCGCGGGCTGAGGCTGGCGCTGATGGCGGCCATGCGCAGCACGCCGTCGATCAGCTTGGACACCACCGGGCCAAAGCGCTGACTGACTTCGGCCAGGGTCACCTTGCCCTCGCGCACCGAGCGGTAGATGACCGCCGCCACCAGGGAATCCTGGTCGAGCTTGAGGTCGGCGAGGATTTCGGCGATCTCCAGGCCTGCCTGGAAACTGGACGTGCCGTCCGCCCAGGAATGCTTGGCCGGGTTGCCCTTTTTCTCGACTTCATGGGCAAACTCGCAGGCCTCTTTCAGCGCTGCGCGATCCAGTGCCGAATCGACGCTTACCACATGGTCCAACCATGCTTCGAGATTGATACTGCCGTCAGTGTTGACCGGCTGGTGCACTCTCACCTGTACCATCTTTGTTTTACCTTTCCATACAGCACACCACGCAGGTGCGCTGGCGATCACCGTGCGGCCAACATTCCGTGCAAGCCGCACCAAGGGGCCAGTCAGCTAGCCCGCTTCGAATAACGCCATGGCCTCGACATGCGCCGTCTGAGGAAACATGTCGAGAATCCCGGCCCTTTTTAACCGGTACCCCTGGCCGACCAGCACCTGGGCGTCTCGCGCCAGCGTGGCCGGGTTGCACGATACATAGACCAGCCTTCTGGCCTTGAGGCGGGCGATGCCTTGCACCACCTCGAAAGCACCGTCGCGCGGTGGATCCAAGAGTACCGCAGAAAAGCCCTCGGCGGCCCATCCGGCACCCGCCAAAGGCTGCGATAAATCGGCCTGAAAAAACCGTGCGTTATGCACATTGTTGTTCCGGGCGTTGGCCGCGGCCCGCTCGACCATGGCCTGCACACCTTCCACGGCAACCACTTCGCGCGCCTGGCGAGCCAGCGGCAGGGCAAAGTTGCCCAGGCCGCAGAACAGGTCCAGCACGCGCTCGTCGGCCTGCGGTGCGAGCCAGGCCAGGGCCTGCTCGATCATCGCCGTGTTGACCTGGGCATTCACCTGCACGAAGTCACCTGGGCGCCAGGCCAGTTCCAGCTGCCACGGCGCCAGGGCAAAGCCCAGTTGCGCAGCCGGATCCACTGGCGCCGGCTCCCCTTCACCCTGCAGCCACAGCTGGGCATTGGCCTGCTCGCAGAACGCCTGCAGCCTGGCCAGGTCTTCGGCGGGCAGCGGCGCGACATGGCGCACCAACAGCGCCTCGGCGGTGCCGCTGAACAGCTCCACATGGCCCAGCGCCTGCGGCTTGCTCAGCGAGCGCAGCACGGTCGGCAAGTGGCGCAGAATCGACTGCAAGGGCTGTACCAGCACCGCGCAATCGTCAATGGCAATAATGTCCTGGCTGGCTTCGGCGCGGAAGCCGACCTCCAGCTGGCGGGCCTTGATGTCCCAGCGCACGGCCACGCGGGCGCGGCGTCGGTAACCGAATTCCGGCCCGCTCAGCGGTGCGGCCCACTCGTCGGGCTGCACGCCGGCCACGCGCTGCAACTGCTCGGCAAGGGTGCGCTGCTTGAGCGCCAGCTGCGCTTCGTGCGGCAGGTGCTGCAGGTTGCAGCCGCCGCAGCGCTCGTAATAGCGGCACGGTGCCTGACGGCGCTCGGGGCTGGCCTGCAGCAGGCGCTCCAGGCGGGCCTCGACCACTTTTCCACGGGCATTGAGCACCCGCGCCTCCACGGCCTCACCGGCCAGGGCGCCACTGACGAACCAGGTGCGCCCCTCGTGGAAGGCGATACCCCGGCCGTCACCGGCAAGGCGCTCGATTTCCAGGCGCTGCTTCTTGCCCACCGGGACCTGGGGGCTGCGGTTGCCACCGGCCGGCTGGAAGCGCAGGCCGCTGTTGCTTTTTTTCTTGGACATTTAGCTCGGATCGAACAGGCCGGTGGACAGGTAACGGTCGCCGCGGTCGCAGATGATCGCGACCATCGTGGCATTTTCCACCTCGCGGGACAGGCGCAGCATGGCGGCGACTGCACCACCGGAAGACACGCCGCAGAAAATGCCCTCTTCACGGGCAAGGCGGCGGGTGGTTTCCTCGGCTTCCTGCTGCGACATGTCGACCACGCGGTCGACGCGGCTGGCGTCGAAGATTTTCGGCAGGTATTCCTCGGGCCAGCGGCGGATGCCCGGAATGGCCGAGCCTTCCATTGGTTGCAGGCCGATGATCTGTACCGCCGGGTTCTGTTCCTTGAGGTACTGCGAGCAGCCCATGATCGTACCGGTGGTACCCATGGAGCTGATGAAATGGGTGATTGTGCCCTGGGTCTGCTGCCAGATCTCGGGGCCAGTGCTGTTGTAGTGGGCGATGGGGTTGTCGCCGTTGGCAAACTGGTCCAGCACCAGGCCACGGCCTTCGGCCTGCAGCTTCTCGGCCAGGTCACGGGCGCCTTCCATGCCCTCTTCCTTGGTCACCAGGATCAGCTCGGCGCCGTAGGCGGTCATGGCCGCCTTGCGTTCGGCGGTGGAGTTGTCGGGCATGATCAGGATCATCTTGTAACCCTTGATCGCAGCAGCCATCGCCAGGGCGATGCCGGTGTTGCCGGAGGTGGCTTCGATCAGGGTGTCGCCGGGCTTGATCTGGCCGCGCAGTTCGGCGCGGGTGATCATCGACAGTGCCGGGCGGTCCTTTACCGAGCCGGCGGGATTGTTACCTTCGAGCTTGAGCAGGAGGGTGTTGCTGGTTTCGCCAGCAATGCGCTGCAGGCGAACCAGGGGCGTATTGCCGACGCAATCGGCGATGGTTGGGTACTGCAAAGTCATGGCGTATTTCACAATCCGGTCGGCAGGGGTGCCTATCATACCGGCAAACCCTTCTCGGCCATATCACGCAATCTGTGGTGGATATAGCTACAAGCTATATCGATAAACTGTACCGGCCTCTTCGCGGGCGCGCCCGCTCCCACAGGGATTGCGCTGCATTCAAGATAAATGCTGAACCTGAGGGAGCGGGCATGCCCGTGAAAGGGCCGGCACATGTAACGGCAATCTCATGCACAACCTAAGCCCATGCTTGCCATTCTGCGCCCACAAGGTGCCGCCCTGGCGCTGGATGGCACTGCGGGCGATGCTCAGCCCCAGGCCGAAACCGCCATCGCCGGGCCGCGAACCGTCCAGCCGCGAGAACGGTGCAAAGATCCGCTCCAGGTCTTCTTCAGCAACGCCACCGCCCTCGTCTTCCAGCCACAACCTCCAGTACTCACCTTCACGCTGCCCACCGAGGCGCACCACTCCCTCGGCCGGCGAATGACGAATGGCATTGCGCAACAGGTTCTCCAGCGCCTGGGCCAGGTGATTGAGGTTGCCCTGCACCCAACAGTCGGCCGGCACTTCGCATCGCAGCCGCGCCAGTGCCCAGCCGCTTTCATAGCTGGCATTCTCGGCCAGCAGCTCCCACAGCGCCTGCACCTCGATCGGCTCCAGATTCATCGGCGCACGTTCGGCGTCCTGCCAGGCCAGTTGCAGCGTGTCCTCGACCAGTTGCTGCATGCAGTCCACTTCCCTCGTCAGGCGGTCACGCAGGCGCTGCAGGTCGGTTTCGCCATCGCAAGCCACCCGCAGCCGGCTGAGTGGCGTGCGCATTTCATGGGACAGGTCACGGAGCAACTGCTGCTGCATGGCTACCGTGCCCTGCAGGCGCTCGGCCATCTGGTCGAAGGCTCGAGCCAGTTCGCCCAGCTCGTCATGCCGGGCGATGGTGCGTGGGTCGAGGCGCGCCGACAACTGGTCGGCGCGCCAGGCATTGGCCTGCTCGCGCAACTGGTTCAAGGGCACGATCAGCATGCGGTAAAGGCCCACGCACAACAGCAGGGTGAACAGGCCAGGGATGATGCCGTTGGTGACGATGCGCCACAGCATGCGGTATTGGCCGGGGTTGAAGCGCTGCGGCAGTTCGATCACCAACATGCCCTGTTCCGGCGCCCCCGGGAACGGTATGCGCAGCCACGGCTGCTCGACGCTGCGCCGGCTCATCGGCCAGTCGACACCGCGCAGGCGGGTCAGCCGCTGCATGATCCGGGGGTCGAGAGTGGCGCTATCCAGCGGCTGCAGGTTGAAGTCGAGCACGCCAACCCAGCCGCGTTCGCGCTGGTGCATCGCCGCCACCCACCTGTCCAGCCCTGCCCGCCCGCCACTGCGCCAGGCCTGCTCGGCCTCGGCAGCATAACCACGCAAGGCCTGCCGCGCCGGCTCCGAGAGGAAGGCGTTCCGGGTTTCCATGTGCCGGCCCCAGGTGTAGCTGAGGCCGATCATCAGCAGGCAGAAGCCCACCAACAGGATCGCCAGCTTCCAGAACAGCGAATGGCGGTCGAGCATGTGTCACTCCACCTCGCCGACGCTGAGCACGTAGCCCTTGCCCCACACGGTGCGGATCTGCCGTTCGTGATAGCCGATGCCCTTGAGTTTGCGACGGATCTGGCTGACGTGCATGTCCAGGCTGCGATCGTGCCGCGAATAGCCTCGCTGCAGTACTTGCTGGTAGAGGAACGGCTTGCTCAGCACTTCGTCGATGTTACGGTTGAGGATGTCGAGCAGGCGGAACTCGCTGGGGGTCAGGCCGGCCAGGCGACCCTCCAGGCGCACGTCGCACAGCGCCTCGTCATAGTGCAGGTCGCCACTGGCGGCCTGCACCTGCGGGGCCTGATGGCGCCGCTCGAGGGCCACGCGCCGCAGGATAGCCTCGATGCGCACCTGCAGCTCGGCCATGCTGAATGGCTTGGGCAGGTAGTCGTCGGCACCGCGCTGGAAACCGCTGATGCGGTCGGCCTCGGCGCCCAGCGCCGACATCAGGATCACCGGCGTGGCGCTGCGCTTGCGCAACTGCGCCAGGGCATCCAGACCGTTGAGCCCGGGCAGCAGGATGTCCATGAGCACCACATCGAACGCCTGGCGCCCTGCCGTTTCTAGGCCCTCCAGGCCGTTGCGGCACCAGGTCACCTGGAAACCGCCGCGCTGCAATTCTTCGTGCAGGTAGGCACCGAGGACCGGGTCATCCTCGATGGCGAGGATATTGGAGCTGTTAATAGACACAGGATTCATTAGCAACTGCCATGCATTCTCAATTACACGATTATTGAGCATCCCGCGCCTGCCAGGCAACCGCCCTGCGACCAAGGCCCCTGCAACGGTGCAAAACACCGACTAAAAAGGTGCAATAGCGCAGCAGGCGGAGTAACTTCCCGGCTTGGCCGTCAGCGCTTGACGGCGTCCAGGCACGTGACAGGAGGCGAGTGTGCTCGATCGCTTGGGAATTCGCAGTCGGGTCCTGCTGCTGGCCCTGTTGCCAGCCGGCCTGATGGCCGTGGTGCTGGGTAGTTACTTCACCTGGCTGCAGCAGAACGACCTGCGCACCCAACTGCTGCAGCGCGGCAAGATGATCGCCGAGCAACTGGCACCACTGGCCGCGCCCGCCATGGCCAGGCTGGCACCGGCGCAACTGGAGCGCATTGCCGCGCAGACCCTGGAGCAGGCCGATGTGCGTGCCGTCGCCTTCCTGGCCCCGGACCGCACGCGCCTGGCCCACGCCGGCCCGAGCATGCTCAATCAGCCGCCCAGCGGCGGCACCGGCACCCAGCTGCTGCAACGCAGCGGCAATGATGCCACGCGCTACCTGATGCCGGTATTCGGCCACCACCGCGACCTGGCCACCGATGCCGTACCGGCCGAAGCCGAACGCCTGCTGGGCTGGGTCGAGATCGAGCTGTCCCACGACGGCACCCTGCTGCGCGGCTACCGCAACCTGTTCACCAGCCTGTTGCTGATCCTCGCCTGCCTGGTGCTCAGCGGCCTGCTGGCATTGCGCATGAGCCGCACCATCAACGACCCCATCAAGCGTATCAAGCACGCAGTCAACCAGCTCAAGGACGGCCACCTCGAGGAACGCCTGCCGGCCATGGGCAGCCATGAGCTGGATGAACTGGCGCGCGGCATCAACCGCATGGCCGAAACCCTGCACAATGCCCACGAAGAGCTGCAGCACAGCATCGACCAGGCCACCGAGGACGTGCGCCAGAACCTTGAAACCATCGAGATCCAGAACATCGAGCTGGACATGGCGCGCAAGGAAGCCCTGGAGGCCAGCCGTATCAAGTCGGAATTCCTGGCCAACATGAGCCACGAAATCCGCACCCCGCTCAACGGTATCCTCGGCTTCACCCACCTGCTGCAGAAAAGTGAGCTGACACCGCGCCAGTTGGACTATCTGAGCACCATCGAGAAATCCGCCGACAACCTGCTGGGGATCATCAACGAGATCCTCGATTTCTCCAAGATCGAGGCCGGCAAGCTGGTGCTCGACAGCATCCCGTTCAACCTGCGCGACCTGATCCAGGACACCCTGACCATCCTCGCCCCGGCCGCCCACGCCAAGCAGCTGGAGCTGCTCAGCCTGATCTACCGCGATACCCCGTCGTCGCTGATTGGCGACCCGCTGCGGCTCAAGCAGATCCTTACCAACCTGGTCAGCAACGCCATCAAGTTCACCCGCGAAGGCACCATCGTCGTGCGCGCCATGCTCGAAGACGAGCACGAAGACAGCGCGCAGCTGCGCATCAGCGTGCAGGACACCGGCATCGGCCTGTCGCCGCAGGATGTGCGTACGTTGTTCCAGGCTTTCAGCCAGGCCGACAACTCGCTGGCCCGCCAGCCCGGCGGCACCGGCCTGGGGCTGGTGATTTCCAAGCGCCTGATCGAGCAGATGGGCGGCGAAATCGGCGTCGACAGCACCCCGGGCGAGGGTTCGCAGTTCTGGATCAGCCTCAACCTGCCCAAGGCCCACGACGGTGTCGAGGAGATGCCGCTGCAACCGCTGCTGGGCCGCCGCGCGGCCATCGTCGATGGCCACGAACTGGCGCGCCAGGCACTGGAACACCAACTGCAAGACTGCGGCCTCAGCGTTAGCCTGTTCGCCTCCTACGACCAGTTGCTGCAGGGCGTGCAGGCCGCCAGCCAGGCCGCTCTGCCGTTCGACTTCGCCGTGCTCGGGGCCAACCTGGGCAGCCTGTCGCCGGAGCAACTGGGCCGTTACCACCAGCAGCTCGAACGCTACCATTGCCAGTGTGTAGTGCTGTGCCCGACCACCGAGCAGGCGCTTTACCATCCGTACCTGCCCAACGGCCATGGCCAATTGCTGTCCAAGCCGACCTGCACGCGCAAACTGCGCCGCCTGTTGCTGGAACTGGTGCAGCCGCGCCGCCCGCAGGGCGAGGTGACCAGCATCAACGGCCAGCGCCAGCCGAAGATCCTCTGCGTCGACGACAATGCCGCCAACCTGCTGCTGGTGCAGACCCTGCTCGAAGACCTGGGTGCCGAAGTGCTGGCCGTCGACAACGGCTATGCGGCGGTGCAGGCGGTGCAGGACGAGCCGTTCGACCTGGTGCTGATGGACGTGCAGATGCCCGGCATGGACGGCCGCGCCTGCACCGAGCAGATCCGTCTGTGGGAAAACACCCAAAGCGGCAATCCGTTGCCAATCGTCGCCCTTACCGCCCACGCCATGGCCAACGAGAAACGCGCATTGCTGCACGGTGGCATGGACGACTACCTGACCAAGCCGATCAGCGAACGGCAACTGGTCCAGGTGGTAATGAAATGGACCGGCCTGAGCCTGGGCACACCGCAGCAAGCACACGCCGAGCAGCTGGCCAACAACGACGAACTGAAGGTACTCGACCCCGACGAAGGCCTGCGCCTAGCGGCAGGCAAGCCAGACCTGGCCGCCGACATGTTGAGCATGCTGCTGGCCTCGCTGGATGCCGACCGCGAAGCCATACGCGCCGCGCGCGAGGCTGACGACCGCACCGGGCTTATCGAACAGGTGCACCGCCTGAACGGCGCCTCGCGCTATTGCGGCGTGCCGCAGTTGCGTGCAGCGTGTCAGCGTAGCGAGACCTTGCTCAAGCAGGACAACCCGCAGGCGCAGCAGGCGCTGGATGAACTGGATGCGGCTATCGACCGGCTGGCTGCCCAGGCCAGATTGAGCGCCTGACATAGTTCCCTGTGGGAGCGGGCGTGCCCGCGAACACGGGCGAAGCCCGTGCCATCCACCGCGAAGTCTTCTTCGCGGGCACGCCCGCTCCCACAGTGGCCCGCGCCATGTTCAAGGTATGCTGTACCTCCTTCAGTGGAAAAAGGAACCCACCATGCGCGCCCTGTTGTTCAGCAGCCAGCATTACGACCAGGAAAGCTTCACCCGGGCCGCCAGCGGCACAACCCTGGACCTGCATTTCCAGCCCACCCGACTGACCCTCGACACCGCCGCCCTGGCCGATGGCTACGAAGTCGTCTGCGCCTTCATCAATGACGAACTCGACGCCGCAGTCCTGCAACGCCTGGCTGCCGGTGGCACGCGCCTTATCGCCCTGCGTTCGGCCGGCTACAACCACGTCGACCTGGCCGCCGCGAAACGCCTGGGCCTGGCCGTGGTGCGTGTACCGGCCTACTCGCCACATGCCGTGGCTGAACACGCCGTGGCTCTGATCCTGGCTCTCAACCGGCGCCTGCACCGGGCCTACAACCGCACCCGCGAGGGTGACTTCACTCTGCACGGGCTTACCGGCTTCGACCTGCACGGCAAGACCGTCGGCGTGGTCGGTACCGGCCAGATCGGCGCCGCCTTCGCTCGCATCATGGCCGGTTTCGGCTGCCAGTTGCTTGCCTGTGACCCCTACCCCAACCCCGAACTGCTGGCCTTGGGCGCGCGCTACCTGCCATTGCCCGAGTTGCTGCGCGAAGCCCGCATCATCAGCCTGCATTGCCCGCTGACCGAACACACCCGGCACCTGATCAATGCGCAAAGCCTGGCCCAGTTGCAGCCCGGCGCCATGCTGATCAACACCGGCCGCGGCGCGCTGGTCGACACCCCGGCGCTGATCGACGCGCTGAAGAGCGGCCAGCTCGGCTACCTGGGCCTGGACGTCTATGAAGAAGAAGCCCAGCTGTTCTTCGAGGACCGTTCCGACCTGCCACTGCAGGACGACGTACTGGCCCGCCTGCTGACCTTCCCCAACGTGATCATCACCGCCCACCAGGCTTTCCTTACCCGCGAGGCACTGGATGCCATCGCCGCGACCACGCTGGACAACATCAACCGCTGGGCGGCAGGCAATCCACAGAATCTGGTGATGGGTTAATGCTAGGATACGCGGCATTTCTGGAGGACCCATGGTCGAGCACGATTTCCGCTACACCCTTTTCAACCCGCAACACACCCTGATCGAGTGCCGTGCACTGGTGCCGGGCCGTTACCAGGTCACCGGCAATGGCGGTTCGATGCATAAAGGCGACACCCTGCTGGTTACCCTCAAGGGCAGCAAAGACCTGTCCATGCGCCTGACAGTGGAGAGCGTGCGTCACCTGATCAACCCGCGCGGCCAGTGGGTTGCCGTGGCCAGCGGGCCGGTATTCAACGAGCTGGAAATCCTCACCTGGCAGGTCGCCTGCGACAGCTGCGACGCCGTGCTGGACTTCGAGTTCGCCGTGGACGCCAAGCTGGGCAAGAAAGCCCGCCAGCCTGCCGCCAGCGCCCGCGTTGCCGAGCTGGGTTGGGCCAGCCATGGCGAAAAACACCTGTGCCCGCGTTGCCAGGAGGCCGCCGAGTGAAGAATCTGCTGACCGGCTTGCTGATTGCCACCGGCCTGCTCGGCTGTGCCGCGGAACCTTCCAGGCTGCAGCAGGAGCGCAGCTACGTGCTGGAGTGGATTGGCGAACGGCCACTGATCGACTACAGCCACCTGACCCTGACCCTGGCCAGCGATGGCCGTGCCTATGGCAACGGTGGCTGCAACCACTGGTTCGCGCCGTACACACTGGACGGCGAGCACCTGAGCTTCGGCAAGGTCGGCAAGACCCGCAAGCTCTGCGCGCCGGCGTTGATGGAGCAGGAAAAGCGCTTCCTGCAGGCGCTGGAAACAGTGCAGCGCTGGGACGTGTCGCCGATTGAGCAGGTACGTTTCTGGCCGGCCGAAGGCAAACCGCTGCGCTTCTGGCCTGAGGAAGGCTGATCGCTATTGCCTGTACCGGCCCTATCGCCGGCAAGCCAGCTCCCACAGGTACAGCACAGCATATGAACCCTGCGCAGTACCTGTGGGAGCTGGCTTGCCGGCGATAGGGCCGGTACAGGCTGACTTCAGGCGCCCTTCAGGGCCTTGATCCTGGCCTGCAGCCCTTCCTGGGTTTGCTCGCCCATCAGCTGTTCCCGCACCTTGCCCTTGTCATCGATGATGTAGGTCACCGGCAATGCCTCGCTACGTGGCAGGTCATAGCGCTCGGCCGGGTCCTGCGCCAATACGGTGAAAGCGATGCCCAGGGTTTCCGCCGCCTGCTTCAGCTCCTGCCCCTGCAAGCCATCGAAGTTCACCCCCACCACCTTGATTCCGTCGGCCGCCCACTGCTTGGCTGCCGCGTTCAGCTCAGGGATTTCGGTACGGCACGGCCCGCACCATTCGGCCCAGTAATTGAGCACCAGCCAGTGCCCATCGATCTGTTCGGCCTTAACCGTATTACCGTGTTGGTCCACGCCATAATCGGCACCGCAACCACCGAGCAACAGGCTCGCGGTGATGGCCAGTACTGCTGCCAGACGCCTTGCCATGGGTCAATCCTTCTCGAGTTTTAAAGCAAATTGGTCAGTCGCTGCGGTTAGAATAGCCGCCACACCCTGCTGGATGCGACCCGACATGACCGACCTCACGCTCTATCATAACCCGCGCTGCTCGAAATCCCGCGGCGCCCTGGAACTGCTCGAAGCTCGCGGCCTGGCGCCGACCGTCGTGCGCTACCTCGAAACCCCGCCCGACGTCGCCACCCTCACGGCCCTGCTCGGCAAACTGGGCATTGCCCCGCGCCAGTTGCTGCGTGCCGGCGAGGACGAGTACAAGGAGCTGAACCTGGCCGACCCGGCGCTGACCGACGCACAACTGATCGAAGCCATGGCCCGGCACCCCAAGCTGATCGAGCGGCCGATCCTGGTCGCCGGTGACAAGGCCGTGGTCGGCCGCCCGCCCGAGAAAGTACTGGAGATCCTGCCGTGAGCCAGCCCTACATCCTGGTGCTGTACTACAGCCGCCATGGTTCGACCAGCGAGATGGCCCGGCACATCGCCCGCGGCATCGAGCTGGCCGGCATGGAAGCCCGCCTGCGCACGGTGCCGGCGATTTCCACGGAATGCGAAGCAGTCTCCCCGGACATCCCGGCCAGTGGCGCGCTGTACGCCACCCTGGACGACCTGCGTCACTGCGCCGGCCTGGTGCTGGGCAGCCCGACCCGCTTCGGCAACATGGCGGCGCCGCTCAAGTACTTCCTGGATGGCACCAGCAGCCTGTGGCTGAGCGGCGAGCTGGTCGGCAAGCCGGCCGGCGTGTTCACCTCCACCGCCAGCCTGCACGGTGGCCAGGAAACCACCCTGCTGTCGATGATGCTGCCCCTGATGCACCACGGCATGCTGGTGATGGGCCTGCCGTACAGCGAGTCGGCACTGCTCGAGACGCGTGGCGGCGGCACCCCGTATGGCGCCAGCCATCATGCTGGCGCCGATGGCAAGCGCGAGCTCGACCAACACGAAATCACCCTGTGCCGCGCCCTTGGCCAACGCCTGGCGACCACCGCCAAGGCCCTGGAGGCCACACGTGGCTAGGAAGCCCAAGGTATTGCCGACGCTGGAGTGGCTGGCACCGCGCCTGCGCCTGACGCGGGCACTGAGCCTGGCGTTCTTCTTTGGCCTGATCGCCCTGCTGGTGGTGAACAACCTGTGGTTCGCCAACCTGCACGGGGCGCGGGTCGAGGTGATCCTGGCGATCGAACTGGTGCCATTGCTGCTGTTGCTGCCGGGCATGCTGGCAGGCAGCGCCCGGGCACATGCCTGGACCTGCTTTGTGGTGAATATCTATTTCATCAAGGGTGTGCTGGCGGCGTTCGACCCGGCGCGGGCGGTGTTTGGCTGGGTAGAAGTGCTGGTGAGCCTGGGGCTGTTCATTGCCGGGCTGCTGTATGTGCGCTGGAAGTTCCAGCATGAGCGGCGCATGGCGGGCGAAGGCAGCTAGATTCTTCGCGGGCTTGCCCGCTCCCACAGGGTTCGCGCCACACATGAGGCCGGCGCTGTACCTGTGGGAGCGGGCATGCCCGCGAAGGGGCCAACACAATTCTCAATGGTTGACGGTATGCGCCAGCATCACCGACAACTGGCACAGCGGCCGCCCGCTCTCGGCATGCCACTGGTTGAACGCCTGCTGCACCAAGGCCAGATCGCGCTGGCTGGTCGGCTGTTTGTCGATCACTTTCTGCGCAATCAACGCCGCCGCCATGTCATCGGTAGGTATGAACGTGTCCTTGCCGACCATGCGCAAGAAGCGCGGCGCGGACAACCCGCCCAGCTGGTTACCGTGCTTGGCCAAGTACTTCCACAAGCCGACGATGTCGGTCACCGGCCAGTCGGCGATGAGCGCACCAAAGCTACCCTTCTCCTTCGCGATATCAAGCACCATCTGCGCATTACGCGGCACGCTCCTGAGCTTGCCCAGGTGGCGGATGATGCGCTCGTCGTGCATGAGCCGCTCAAGGTGCTCGGCGCCCATCAATACCACCTTCTCCGGGTCGAAGCCGAAGAATACCTGCTCAAAAGCTGGCCACTTGGCATCCACCAGGCTGTGCTTGAGCCCGGCGCGGAACACGCGCAGAGCCAAGGTCGACAGGTAGCGGTCGTCACTGATATCACGCAGCTGCGCCGGCGTGCGCGGCTGCGGCAGAAAGGCCTCCAGCGCCTGGGCCGAGCCGAAGCGGTTCAGGCAGTATTCGTGCAACCACTGGTAATCGCGCATGGGCTCAGATGTTCAGCACGTCAAGGAAGCGCGGGGTGGCGTTTTCGTCGATCTTCAGGCTGGTGAAATCGAACAGGTTGCGGTCGGCCAACTGCGACGGTGCCACGTTCTGCAAGGCGCGGAAGATGCTCTCGGTACGCCCCGGGTGCTTGCGCTCCCACTCCACCAGCATGTCCTTGACCACCTGGCGCTGCAGGTTTTCCTGCGAACCGCACAGGTTGCACGGAATGATCGGGAATTCCTTCATGTCCGAATAGGCCTGGATATCCTTTTCGCTGCAGTAGGCCAGCGGGCGGATCACCACGTTGCGGCCATCATCGGCGCGCAGCTTCGGCGGCATGCCCTTGAGCGCGCCGTTGAAGAACATGTTGAGGAAGAAGGTTTCGACGATATCGTCGCGGTGGTGGCCCAGCGCCATCTTGGTCGCGCCGATTTCGTCAGCGAAGGTGTACAAGGTGCCACGGCGCAGACGCGAGCACAGCGAGCAGGTGGTCTTGCCCTCGGGCACCAGCTCCTTGACCACCGAGTAGGTATCCTTCTCGACGATGTGGTACTCGACACCGAGTTCCTTGAGGTAGGCCGGCAGCACATGCTCGGGGAACCCTGGCTGCTTCTGGTCCATGTTCACCGCGACGATCTCGAACTTGATCGGTGCCACCTTCTGCAGGTGCAGCAGAACATCGAGCATGGTGTAGCTGTCCTTGCCGCCGGACAGGCAGACCATGACCTTGTCGCCATCCTCGATCATGTTGTAGTCGGTGATGGCTTCGCCGGCGAGACGACGCAGGCGTTTTTGCAGTTTGTTCTGGTTGACCGAGAGGGTGCCCATAGCGCTTGGATCCGCGAGGTGTGACAAAAGCCGGCTATTTTACGCACAAACGCGGCGGCGCTGTAGGCATTCCGATAAAGACTTCGTTGTAATCAACAGCCCGCCTTACAGCGCAATTTGCTCTAAAAAGCACGGTTTATGCGGGTAACGGCTTCCTATACTGCGACATAAGGCCACATTACCGCTTGCTTCGGTGTTCGGGCGTAGGGCCGCTTGCGCTCCATCTGGGGGGCGTTTGGCAACATTGAGAGGAGTGATCGGCATGATTCATCACGTTGTGGGGCTGTTTACCCATCCCGACCAGGAATGGCGGGAAATTCGTGGCGAAGAAGAAACCATCAGCCACATGTACCTGACGCACACCCTGATCCTGGCTGCGATCCCCGCCGTTTCGGCGTTCATCGGTACGACCCAGGTCGGCTGGGTAATCGGCGACCGGCCAGCGGTGATGCTGACCATGGAAAGCGCCATCTGGATGAGCATCATGTCGTACCTGGCGATGCTTGCCGGGGTGGCAGTGATGGGGGCGTTCATCCACTGGATGGCCCGCACCTACGATGCCAACCCATCCATGGCGCAGTGCATCGCCTTTGCCACCTACACCGCCACCCCGTTGTTCATCGGCGGCCTGGCGGCGCTGTACCCGCACCTGTGGCTGGGCATGCTGATTGGCACTGCCGCCATCTGCTACACGGTGTACCTGCTGTACGTCGGTTTGCCGACGTTCATGAACATACCGTCCGACGAAGGCTTCCTGTTCTCCAGCTCGGTGCTGGCGGTGGGCCTTGTGGTACTGGTGGCGATCATGGCCGCCACGGTGATCATCTGGGGACTGGGCGTGGGGCCCGTCTACACCAACTAGAACAGACTCGACCAACACTGGGGCATCAACCAGGGGCCGCCGCAAGGCGGCCTCTGGCTGTGCACTGACCGGTGGCTCGGCAGGCTGCCCGGGGTTGCGGCATAATGCCCGGTCAGGAGAACCATCCCGCCATGCCCGAGCTGCTCAGACAACGCGTCGAAACCTGTTACCAGCAAGCCGAAACCTTCTTCAAACGCCCCTTCCCGCGCCCGGAAGTCAGCTTCAAGCTGCGCGGGCAAAAAGCCGGGGTCGCCCATCTGCACCAGAACCTGCTGCGCTTCAACCTGCAGCTTTACCGGGAAAACCAGGAAGACTTCCTGCGCCAGACCGTGGCCCATGAAGTGGCACATCTGGTGGCCCACCAGCTGTTCGGCGACCGTATCCAGGCCCATGGCGAGGAGTGGCAGCTGATCATGCGGGGGGTGTATGAACTGCCGCCCAACCGTTGCCACAACTACGAAGTGCAACGGCGCGTGGCCACCCGCTACATCTACCGCTGCCCGTGCCCGCAGAGCGACTTCCCGTTTACCGCACAGCGGCACAAGCTGGTGCGCCAAGGGCGGCGTTACCTGTGCAAGCGGTGCAGGGAGATATTGGTATACAGCGGCGAGACGCGCGTCGAATAGATTGTAAGTTGCCAGCACTGGCCTCTTCGCGGGCTTGCCCGCTCCAACAGGAAAATCACTGGCCTCAAGCCTTGTGATATCCCTGTGGGAGCGGGCAAGCCCGCGAAAGGGCCGGAACAGGCTGTTCACGAATGACAGGCACAAGAAAGGCGACCCGAGGGTCGCCTTCTTTGCATCAACCTGCGCCTTACTTCTCGACGAAGGCACGCTCGATCAGGTAATCACCCGGCTCGCGCATACGCGGGGAGATCTTCAGGCCGAAGCTGTCCAGCACTTCGCTGGTCTCGTCGAGCATGCTCGGGCTGCCGCAGATCATCGCGCGGTCGTCCTGCGGGTTGATCGGTGGCAGGCCGATGTCGCTGAACAGTTTGCCGCTACGCATCAGGTCGGTCAGGCGGCCCTGGTTCTCGAACGGTTCGCGGGTCACGGTCGGGTAGTAGATCAGCTTGTCACGAACCGACTCACCGAAGAACTCGTTCTGCGGCAGGTGCTCGGTGATGAACTCGCGGTAGGCCACTTCGTTCACGTAGCGCACGCCGTGCACCAGGATCACTTTCTCGAAGCGCTCGTAGGTTTCCGGGTCCTGGATGACACTCATGAACGGCGCCAGGCCAGTACCGGTGCTCAGCAGGTACAGGTGCTTGCCCGGGTTCAGGTCGTCGAGTACCAGGGTACCGGTAGGCTTCTTGCTGATGATGATCTCGTCGCCTTCCTTCAGGTGCTGCAGCTGCGAGGTCAGCGGGCCGTCCGGCACCTTGATGCTGAAGAACTCCAGGTGCTCTTCCCAGTTCGGCGAAGCGATGGAATAGGCGCGCATGAGCGGACGGCCGTTGTCCTGTTGCAGGCCGATCATCACGAACTGACCGTTCTCGAAGCGCAGGCCCGGGTCGCGGGTGCACTTGAAGCTGAACAGGGTGTCGTTCCAGTGGTGAACACTGAGGACACGTTCGTGGTTCATGTTGCTCATCTAATGGGGCTCCTGAAGAAAGACGCGGCGCGCGCAAGACGCGCAGTTGCGCGATAGTTTAGGGGCAGCGACAATATCTGTTAACTGGATTATCAAGATATGTGTTATCGGTTATATCGATATGCGATTTACACTTCGTCAACTGCAAGTCTTCGTTGCCGTGGCCCAGCACCAAAGCGTCTCTCGGGCCGCTAGCCTGCTCGCCTTGTCGCAGTCGGCCGCCAGTACCTCTATCACCGAACTGGAGCGGCAATCGAGCTGCCAGTTGTTCGACCGTGCCGGCAAACGCCTGGCCCTCAACGCCCTGGGCCATCAACTGTTGCCACAAGCGGTAGCCCTGCTCGACCAGGCCAAGGAAATCGAAGACCTGCTCAACGGCAAGTCCGGTTTCGGTTCGCTGTCGGTCGGTGCCACGTTGACCATCGGCAACTACCTGGCCACCCTGCTGATCGGCAGCTTCATGCAGACCCACCCGGAAAGCCAGGTAAAGCTGCATGTACAGAACACTGCACATATTGTGCAACAGGTCGCGCACTACGAAATTGACCTGGGTCTGATCGAAGGTGACTGCAACCACCCGGACCTGGAAGTGCAGCCGTGGGTCGAGGACGAACTGGTAGTGTTCTGCGCCCCGCAGCACCCGCTGGCCAAGCTGGGCCGTGCCGATATCGAAAACCTCTCGCAAGAAGCCTGGATCCTGCGCGAACAGGGCTCGGGCACGCGTCTGACCTTCGACCAGGCCATGCGCCACCACCGCGCCAACCTCAATATCCGCCTGGAGCTGGAACACACCGAAGCAATCAAGCGCGCGGTGGAGTCGGGCCTGGGCATCGGTTGCATTTCACGCCTGGCCCTGCGTGACGCCTTCCGCCGTGGCAGCCTGGTACCGGTGGAAACCCCGGAGCTGGACCTGATGCGTCAGTTCTACTTCATCTGGCACAAACAGAAGTACCAGACCTCGGCCATGCGTGAGTTTCTTGAGCTATGCCGCAACTTCACCGCGGGCTTTACCCGCAGTGACGAAATCGTGTTGCCACCGATCGCTTAAAGCAGGATCACACCCCACACCAGCGCCACCATGGTCAGTGCCACCAGTTGCGCGGCGCTGCCCATGTCCTTGGCATTTTTCGACAGCGGGTGACGCTCCAGCGAAATGCGGTCGATCGCGGCCTCCACCGCCGAGTTGAACAGTTCGACGATCAAGCCCAACAGGCAAACGGCGATCATGATCGCCCGCTCCGCACGGCTGACCGGCAGCCAGAAGGCGATCGGGACCAGCAGCACATTGAGCAGCACCAGTTGGCGGAACGCGGCCTCGCCCTTGAAAGCGGCACGCAGGCCGTCCAGCGAATAGCCAGCGGCGTTGAAGATACGTTTGAGGCCGGTCTGGCCCTTGAATGGCGATGTCATGTGAGTCACTTCACAACGGAAAGGCCAGCAGACTAGACCGGCTCGGGTCAAAAAAGCGTGAAGCCAGGTGCACTCAGCTACTGGCAACCGATTCAAGTTGTTGCAGCAGCAACGCGGCCTGGGTGCGGGTACGCACACCCAGCTTGCGGAAGATCGCGGTCACGTGGGCCTTGATGGTCGCTTCCGAGACGTTCAGCTCATAGGCGATCTGCTTGTTCAGCAAGCCTTCACAGACCATGGTCAGCACGCGGAACTGTTGCGGCGTGAGGCTGGCCAGGCCTTCGCTGGCAGCCTTGGCCTCGGCCGAGACATCGACCTTTTCGAACGCCTGCGGCGGCCACCAGACCTCGCCATCGAGCACCTTGCGCACCGCATCCTGGATCACTTCCAGGGTACTCGACTTGGGAATGAAGCCACTGGCGCCGAACTCGCGGGACTTGACCACCACTGCGGCCTCTTCCTGCGCCGATACCATCACCACGGGGATCTGCGGGTATTGCCCGCGCAGCAGCACCAGCCCGGAAAAACCGTAGGCACCCGGCATGTTCAAGTCCAGCAACACCAGGTCCCAGTCGGCTTTTTCGCTCAGGCGGGTTTCCAGTTCGGCAATGCTGGCGACTTCAACCAGGCGTACATCCGGGCCCAGGCCGAGGGTAACGGCCTGGCGCAAAGCGCCACGGAACAGCGGGTGGTCATCGGCAATCAGGATTTCGTAAGTGGCCATCGATCTGGGGATCCTGTTCTGTGTCGGGCACTCGGGTAAGGGTCATTATGAACCAAAGCAGGGGTTGTGCCCCTTGGACTATAGGAAGGTATGCAAACGTTGGTGGGTGTCGTCCTGCTCGTCCAGCGGCAGGCGCCGCTTGCCGCTCAGGTAATGCAGGCTGAACACATCCAGGTAGGCGTCCAGCGCCTGCGAAGCCCGTGTATCACCGGCCAGCTCCAGGCACATGGCCGCGACTTCCGCGGTGCAGAAGTGATCGTCGCGCCTGGAGCGGCGCAGGCGGTAGCGGGACATCTGCTCGGCCTGCAGGCTCAAAACCGGGAAGCGGTCAAGGTACGGGCTTTTGCGGAACATCTTGCGTGCTTCGGTCCAGGTGGCATCCAGCAGGATGAACAGCGGGCGTTTGCCTGGCTCGCGCACCACCTCGCTGACCACCCGCTGCGGGACAACGAATTCGCCGGGGAAGACGATGTACGGCTGCCAGCGCGGGTCGTCCAGCAAGGCCAGCAAGCGTTCGTCGACCGACGTGCGCAGCCAGCCGAAGGCCGAGGTGTCCTCGATCAGGTCGGCGATCAGCCAGCCGGTATTGGTAGGCTTCAGCGGCTCGGTGTCATGCATCAGCAGGCACATCCCGGACTCGGCCTGCACCCGGGGCTTCCAGGCGCACAGGCAATGCGTGGCGATGACCCGGCAATCTGGGCAGCGCTCGGCACGCGAACCACGGGCGATGAAGGGCTTGTTGCTGCGCGCCAGGCGTTCGGCGCGCAGGTGCGCTACCGCATGGCTCATGCCGGCAGGCCTCTGGACAGGTTGGGAATGGACACAAGGATGACTCGGGTGAAAACTAAGGGCACCAGTCTACCAGAACAGGGGGCAATTGCTGTGCAGGTGGCGGCGCGGTCCCTATAATCGCTGTTTTTACCGTCCCCCAGCCTCGCGCCTGCGCGATTTTCAGGGAACGCCGTCGACCCGCGCATGTCAAAGCGCCAGTCATCGAACCAGGAGAGATTCATGCTGCGCCGTATCGTCCCCGCCCTGAGCCTGTTGCTCGCCCTGCCCCTGGCAGCCCAGGCGGCTTCCAAGCAGGAATACGACCTGAACAACATGCTGCAGAAGGTTGCCAAAGAGAGCAGTGTCGGCACCCCGCGAGCCATCAACGAGGACATCCTCGACCAAGGTTACACAGTGGAAGGCAAGGCGCTGGTCAACCACCTGAGCGTGCGCCAGGAGCATGCTGCGCGCATGCAGGCCAACCCCGAACAGGTACGCAGCCAGCTGGGTGACAGCGTCTGCCGCAACAGCGGTTTCCGCAACCTGATGTCCAAAGGCGCGGTGATGGTCTACCGCTTCACGGTATACAAGAGCAACCAGCCGATCATGGACCAGGCGTTCGACAATGCCAGCTGCGTGGCCGGCAACAAGAAGAAGTAACCAACCTCAGATCGCTACGCCTTCTGGTCTTCACGGGCGCGCCAGCGCCCTTCAGCGGCATCGGCGCGCATCTCTGCCAGCAGCGCCTGCAGGTAGCACGACTGACACTCCAGGCCCGACAACCTGCGCCGGCACTCGGCCTCCAGGCTCAGGTGATGCATCTGGGCCGCATTCTCCAGCTGCTGGTAAAGCTGCCGGTCCACTTCGATGACCAAGCGATGCATACCGCCACCTCCTGCATCGACACGTTTCGCTTTAACCAGTTAACCAAACCCGCACTCGCCGTGGCTGCATGCCGACGGGCGGCTGTGCCGAACAGCCCGGCACAATTGAGCGCGAGGGTCTAGATTGAGGTCAGAGGTATTGGTGCAGAAGGAGACGTTGCATGCCTTACCAATCGAGTGAACTGCTGTTCAGCCACTTCCGCGACAACAACATCGACCTGAGCAACATCGACGCACAATTGCAACTGGTGGCACCGAACAGCCCCAACCTGCCGCTGTACCGCGACATGATGCTGACCGTCCTGCGCATGGCCCATGACGACACCGACCGCTGGAGCGCCAAGATCACTCTGCAGGCGCTGCGCGAACTGGACCATTCGTTCCGCACCCTGGAACGCTACAAGGGCCGACGCAAGGTAACCGTGTTCGGCTCGGCGCGCACCCCGCTGGAACACCCGATGTACGCCCTGGCCCGCGAACTGGGCGCAACCCTGGCGCGCTCCGACCTGATGGTCATCACCGGCGCCGGCGGCGGTATCATGGCTGCTGCCCACGAAGGCGCTGGCAGCGACCACAGCCTGGGTTTCAACATCACCCTGCCCTTCGAACAACACGCCAACCCCACGGTGGACGGCACCGACAAGCTGCTGCCGTTCCACTTTTTCTTCATCCGCAAGCTGTTCTTCGTCAAGGAAGCCGATGCCCTGGTGCTGTGCCCAGGCGGTTTCGGCACCCTGGATGAAGCGCTGGAGGTGCTGACCCTGATCCAGACCGGCAAGAGCCCGCTGGTACCGGTGGTGCTGCTGGATTCGCCAGGCGGCAGCTTCTGGCGCGACTGCCTGGACTTCATCAGCAGCCAACTGGAGGAAAACCGCTACATCCTCCCCAGCGACCTGAAACTGTTGCGCCTGGTGCACAGCGCTGACGAGGCAGTGGAGGAAATCAACCAGTTCTACAGCAACTACCACTCCAGCCGGTGGCTGAAAAACCAGTTCGTGATCCGCATGCACCACCCGCTCAGCGAGGCGGCGCTGTATGACATCCAGGAAGGCTTTGCCGACTTGCGCCTGAGTGGCAAGTATCACCAGCAACCTGATAGCAGCGCCGAGCACGAAGTGGGCAATTTCAGCCACCTGACCCGTTTGTCATTTGCCTTCAATGGCCGGGATCAGGGCAGGCTGCGCGAGCTGGTGGACTTCATCAACCTGCCGGAGAACTGGGCCAAGCCGCAACCCATGCATACCACGCAGCGGGCCAGGGAGGCGTTGAAGGTCAGTTGATCGTGACATTAGTCCGCGCATCTTGTGGGAGCGGGCTCATCGAGGCGTCGAACCGCCGCGAAGAATCCAACGCGGTGTATGGCACCGGCTGCGCCGGTGTTCGCGGGCTTGCCCGCTCCCACAGGAGCGACGCACTGTCTGATACATCGCCTCAAACCCGTGGGAGCGGGCAAGCCCGCGAAGGGCCGCAAAGCGGCCCAGTCTTCAGTAGTCGTCGATATCCCGCCCACTGAGCAAGCGGCCGATCATGTCCATGGGGAAACCCCGGTAAGCCAGAAACCGGGTCTGCTGGGCACGGCTGCGCGGATCCTGCGGGCGCTGACCAGCAAACTTGCGCTGCCATACGTCCCGCATGCGCTCGCCCCAGTCCACCTCGCTCTCGCGCAGCGCCTGCTCGATATCACCACGCGCCAAACCACGCTGGCCCAGCTCTTCGCGAATGCGCGCAGGGCCATAGCCGGAGCTGGAACGGTATCTGATGAAACTTTCGAGGTAGCGGGCTTCGCTAAGCAGCCCTTCTTCGGTGAGTCGATCGAGCTCAGGTTCGATCAGCTCGTCCGAAGCGCCGCGCTGACGCAACTTGCGCGTCAGCTCGACGCGACCGTGCTCACGTCGCGCGAGCAGGTCCATGGCTGTCCGCCGGATGGCGACGGGGGTGTCGAGTACGGCGGACATGTTCGGCTATCTACCGCGCAATCAATAACCGGCGTCAGCGTCGGCCATGTCGTCGGCATCGGCTTCGACAGCAGCAGCTTTACCAGCAGCCGCGACAGCACCAGCAGTCAGCAGCTTCTCGCGAATCTGCTTCTCGATCTCGGCACCAATGGCAGGGTTCTCAGCCAGGTACTTGGCAGCGTTTGCTTTACCTTGACCGATCTTGTTGCCTTGATAGGCGTACCAGGCACCGGACTTCTCGACCAGGCCCTGGGAAACACCCAGGTCAATGATCTCGCCGTTACGGTAGATACCCTTGCCGTAGAGGATCTGGAACTCGGCCTGACGGAACGGCGGCGAGACCTTGTTCTTGACGATCTTGACGCGGGTTTCGCTACCCACCACCTCGTCGCCTTCCTTGACCGCGCCAGTACGGCGGATATCCAGACGCACCGAGGCGTAGAACTTCAGGGCGTTACCGCCGGTGGTGGTTTCCGGGCTGCCGAACATCACACCGATCTTCATACGGATCTGGTTGATGAAGATGACCAGGCAGTTGGCGTTCTTGATGTTACCGGTGATCTTGCGCAGCGCCTGGGACATCAGGCGTGCCTGCAGACCCACGTGCATGTCACCCATCTCGCCTTCGATCTCGGCCTTCGGTACCAGGGCAGCCACGGAGTCGACGATGATCACGTCAACAGCGTTGGAACGCACCAGCATGTCGGTGATTTCCAGGGCCTGTTCGCCGGTGTCCGGCTGCGAAACCAGCAGGTCGTCGACGTTGACGCCGAGCTTGCCTGCGTACTCAGGGTCGAGGGCGTGTTCGGCGTCGACGAAGGCGCAGGTGGCGCCGTTTTTCTGGGCTTCGGCGATGACCGACAGAGTCAGCGTGGTCTTACCCGACGATTCCGGACCGTAGATCTCGACGATACGGCCTTTTGGCAGACCGCCGATGCCCAGGGCGATGTCCAGGCCCAGCGAGCCGGTGGAGATGGCAGGGATAGCCTGGCGCTCGTGGTCGCCCATGCGCATGACGGCGCCTTTGCCGAATTGGCGTTCGATCTGACCCAGGGCCGCAGCCAAGGCGCGCTTCTTGTTGTCGTCCATTGAAATCCTCACGTGTTCGACTTGGCCCTGACGGCCGGAATACCTGTATAAGTAGCCAGTATTATTCCACAGGCAAGCGCCCGCGCAAACCCCTGTCGTCGATTTACTCGGCACCAAGCTGTAACAAGCCGTCTAACGCGGCGATCACCGTCTGTCGGCGCACCGCCTCGCGGTCGCCGTCGAACTGGCGGCGTTCGCTGAATATGTGGCTGCCGTCGCCCCAGGCCAGCCACACGGTACCGACCGGTTTGGCCGGCGAACCACCGTCCGGCCCGGCCACGCCGCTCACTGCCACGGCAAAGCGCGCGCCGCTGGCGGCCTGGGCGCCGCGGACCATGGCTTCAACCACTTCCTGGCTGACTGCGCCAACCTGGCCGAACAACGCCGCGGGCACGCCCAACTGACGGGTTTTCTGGGTGTTGGAATAGGTCACGTAACCGGCCTCGAACCAGGCCGAGCTGCCAGGCACACGGGTGATGGCCTCGGCGATCCCGCCGCCGGTGCAGGATTCGGCGGTGGTCACCTGCGCGTTGAAGCGGCGCAGATGTTCACCCAGGCGGGTGGCAAGCGTGGTGATAGGGTCCATGTCGGGCTCCTTGACGGTTGCCCTCTACCCTACCACCCTGCGCCGGGCTCTGGCTCAGGAAACCTTCAGGCTGCCCCGGGCGATTTCGCTGAACGCACGCTCTTCGCTCCGACCGAGGCGCGGCAACCCTTCGGGCCATTCCTGGCTCCAGTCAAAACCACCTAGCTTGCGCATGTCTTCAATTGCCGAACGCCACCAGATCATCTTGCAAGCGCGCTGATAGTCGTCACCGCTCATCATACTGCCGTACAGCAGCTTGCGTCCGATACCACGCAGCTCCCGCGGCACACGCTTGAGGCGCCATTTCACCGAAAGCCGCGCCAGCCAGGACGGCACCGGGCGATGTGCCGGCACCTCCAGCGCCAGGCCAGGCATCCTGGAGTGGAAGTGCTCGCCATGCCGGGCAAAGAAAATTTCCAGAATGGCATGCACGTACTGCTTCATCGCGAAGTAGTGGCTGATCACGCCACGCGCTTCATTGATCTGCGCGCCGTACAATTCAAAGGAGAAGGCGATCTGCTCAATGGTGTGCAAGTCACGCGCATAGGGCGTCCAGGTGTCGATGCGCTCGATGGCGCGCTCGGCGATGCCGAGGTTGTCGCGGGTAAAACCCATGACGCCACTGTTGCACAGCCGCAGGTCATCGGGCGGTGCTGCGCCAGCCGCGGCTACCCCGCTGGTGAAGCTGCGGTAATAGCTGCTGCGCGAGGCTTCGGCCCAGCTCATTTCCACCTCGTCGACCAGGAACTGCCCGACATCGACCTGGCTGAACAGCTTCAGCGGCGATTGCAGGAACAGCGTATCGGTATCAATGAACACGGTCTTGTCCGCCCACTGCCCGGCCTGGGCAATAGCGCAGGCCTTGCGTCGGTGGGTGTAGCCGCCGTTGCCGGACCACGCCTGCAGGGTCTGCTCATCCAGCGTGATCACTTCCACCGGCCAGCCGGCAAAAGCCTGTGGCTGGTCGGTAAGCACGCGAATCACCGGCAGCTCTGCCGGCTTGCAGCGTGCCAGGGCGGTAAGGATGCTGAACTTGGCCTCCAGCTGATAGATCCGGCGCTCGCCATAAAGGAGGTAGATCAGTTGCTGCTTCACAGGGGGGACACGGCTGGACACATTCATGCGGGTCACGGCTAGGGGCGTTCATCGAGGGCCGTGCATTCTAG
Organism: Pseudomonas sp. B19(2017); assembly: GCF_002113165.1. NCBI lineage: Bacteria > Pseudomonadati > Pseudomonadota > Gammaproteobacteria > Pseudomonadales > Pseudomonadaceae > Pseudomonas > Pseudomonas sp. B19(2017). The sequence continues at coordinate 99,466 of NZ_NEJR01000016.1, read as the reverse complement.
AGGGTAACGCGGCGCAGCTCCACCATTGCCCGCCAGGCTGCGCACACATGGCTCCATTACCGGCGCCTGCATCTCGCCGAAAAAGCCTGTACCATTACCGGTTTACCATCGCCAACCAGATCACCCGCTGTAAGGCCCTGAATGTCAGATCTTTCCGCACACACCCCGATGATGCAGCAGTACTGGAAGCTGAAAAACCAGCACCCGGACCAGCTGATGTTCTACCGCATGGGCGACTTCTACGAAATCTTCTACGAAGATGCAAAGAAAGCCGCAAAACTGCTGGACATCACCCTGACCGCGCGCGGTCAGTCGGCCGGCCAGTCCATCCCCATGTGCGGGATTCCGTTCCATTCGCTGGAAGGCTACCTGGCAAAGCTGGTCAAGCTCGGCGAATCGGTGGTGATCTGCGAGCAGATTGGCGACCCCGCCACCAGCAAGGGCCCGGTGGAGCGCCAGGTGGTGCGCATCATCACCCCCGGCACGGTCAGCGACGAGGCCCTGCTCGACGAGCGTCGCGACAACCTGATTGCCGCGCTGCTCGGAGACGAGCGCCTGTTCGGCCTGGCCGTGCTGGACATCACAAGCGGCAACTTCAGCGTGCAGGAGATCAAGGGCTGGGAAAACCTGTTGGCCGAGCTCGAGCGCCTGAACCCGGTCGAGCTGTTGATCCCCGACGACTGGCCGCGCGACCTGCCTGCCGAGAAACGCCCTGGGGCCCGTCGCCGTGCGCCATGGGACTTCGACCGCGACTCGGCGCGCAAGGCCCTGTGCCAACAGTTCGCAACCAAGGACCTCAAGGGCTTTGGCTGCGACAAACTGACCCTGGCCATCGGCGCCGCCGGCTGCCTGCTGATCTACGCCAAGGAAACCCAGCGCACCGCCCTGCCGCACCTGCGCAGCCTGCGCCATGAACGCCTGGACGACACGGTCATACTCGACGGCGCCAGCCGCCGTAATCTGGAGCTGGACATCAACCTTGCCGGCGGCCGTGACAACACCCTGCAGTCGGTGATCGACCGCTGCCAGACCGCCATGGCCAGCCGTTTGCTGAGCCGCTGGTTGAACCGCCCGCTGCGCGACCTCAAGGTGCTGCAGGCACGCCAGGACTCGATCCGCTGCCTGCTCGACGGTTACCGCTTCGAGAAGCTGCAGCCGCAGCTCAAGGAAATTGGCGATATCGAGCGGATTCTCGCCCGTATCGGCCTGCGCAACGCCCGCCCACGCGACCTGGCACGCCTGCGCGACGCCTTGGGCGCGCTGCCCGAACTGCAGAACGCCATGGCCGAGCTGGAGGCACCGCACCTGGCACGCCTGGCCGCCATTACCGGCACCTACCCCGAACTGGCCAGCCTGCTGGAGCGGGCGATCATCGACAACCCGCCAGCGGTAATCCGCGATGGCGGCGTACTCAAGGCCGGCTATGACAACGAGCTGGACGAACTGCTGGCGATCAGCGAGAACGCCGGCCAGTTCCTGATCGACCTGGAAGCCCGGGAAAAGGCCCGTACCGGCCTGGCCAACCTCAAGGTCGGCTACAACCGCGTGCATGGCTACTTCATCGAGCTACCGACCAAGCAGGCCGAGCAGGCCCCGGGCGACTACATCCGCCGCCAGACCCTCAAGGGCGCCGAGCGCTTCATCACCCCGGAGCTGAAAGCGTTCGAGGACAAGGCGCTGTCGGCCAAGAGCCGCGCCCTGGCCCGCGAGAAGATGCTCTACGATGCCCTGCTGGAAACCCTGATCAGTCACCTGGCACCGCTGCAGGACAGCGCCGCCGCCCTGGCCGAACTGGACGTGCTCAGCAACCTGGCCGAACGTGCGCTGAACCTGGACCTGAACTGCCCGCGCTTCGTCGACGAGCCGTGCCTGCGAATCGAGCAGGGCCGTCACCCGGTGGTGGAACAAGTTTTGACCACACCGTTCGTGGCCAATGACCTGGGCCTGGACAACAGCACGCGCATGCTGATCATTACCGGCCCGAACATGGGCGGTAAGTCTACCTACATGCGCCAGACCGCCCTGATCGTGCTGCTGGCACACATCGGCAGCTTCGTGCCGGCTGCCAGCTGCGAACTGTCGCTGGTCGATCGCATCTTCACCCGCATCGGCTCCAGTGACGACCTGGCCGGCGGCCGCTCGACCTTCATGGTCGAGATGAGCGAAACCGCCAACATCCTGCACAATGCCACCGACCGAAGCCTGGTGCTGATGGACGAAGTGGGCCGCGGTACCAGCACCTTCGACGGCCTGTCGCTGGCCTGGGCCGCCGCCGAGCGCCTGGCCCAGCTGCGTGCCTACACGCTGTTCGCCACGCACTATTTCGAGCTCACCGTGCTGCCGGAAAGCGAGCCGCTGGTGGCCAACGTGCACCTGAACGCCACCGAGCACAACGAACGCATCGTGTTCCTGCACCACGTACTGCCTGGCCCTGCCAGCCAGAGCTACGGCCTTGCCGTGGCGCAGCTGGCCGGTGTGCCATCGGCCGTCATCCAGCGTGCCCGTGAACACCTGGCGCGGCTGGAAACCACCAGCCTGCCGCATGAACAACCGCCGGCCCAAAAAGCCAAGGGCGAACCACAGGTCCCGCACCAGAGCGACCTGTTCGCCAGCCTGCCACACCCGGCCATCGAGAAGCTGGGCAAGCTGCAGCTGGACGATATGACCCCGCGTCAAGCTATCGAAATGCTATATCAACTAAAGAACCTGTTATAACGGCGCCCATTACAAGCTGGTAGAATCCGCCGCGGTTTGCTGGTGCTGCAGGTTATTAGCCTGGCCTGCAGCCACATACCCGTAAACCGCGCGGCCCTGAGAGGAAGGGCCGCCGCCGTCGCCTGAGGAGAGAACTAGAAATGACCTTCGTCGTCACCGACAACTGCATCAAATGCAAATACACCGACTGCGTGGAAGTCTGTCCGGTGGACTGCTTCTACGAAGGCCCGAACTTCCTGGTCATTCACCCGGACGAGTGCATCGACTGCGCCCTGTGCGAGCCGGAGTGCCCAGCGCAAGCCATCTTCTCGGAAGACGAAGTGCCTGCGGGCATGGAAAACTTCATCGAGCTGAACGCCGAACTGGCGGAAATCTGGCCGAACATCACCGAGCGCAAGGACGCCCTGCCGGACGCTGAAGAGTGGGATGGCAAAACTGGCAAGATCGAACACCTGGAGCGCTGATAGCGCCGCATACAAAAAAGGCCCTTGTGGCCTTTTTTGTTTTTTGCGGGCAAAAAAAAGGGGCGGTTTGACCCGCCCACATTTTTTCCGTAGTCCCTGCTTGTCCCAAACATCATCCTGATGAAATCGCTTCTTGCGATGTCCCTGGCTTTCCTCCTGAAAGCCTGTGCATGTCCCTGTGCACAGTTCGAATACTAGCGACTTGAGCCCGGCGGGCAACCGCGAAACCTCACAGGTTGTTGCAGGTGACACATTTCCTCACAGCTGAATAAACCAAGGTTTTCAAGGGGTTGGGAAAACGCAGGTTCTGGATACGGCAATGATTTACTGAAGCGTACATAGAAGGCTTACATAACAAGTAAGCAAAGGCTTACACGCGATGTTACTGGGGTAGCGCGGTACACATTTGATTTTTGTTTTTCCTGGGCGATTTTGGGGCTGCTTTGCAGCCCCCGGCAATCCTGGATGGGACACCTCTGATCGGCACATACAAAAACGCCCCGAAATCATCGGGGCGCTTTGTGTTGCAGGCTTCCGCTACTGGAACAACGACTCACTGGACAGGCCGTTCTTTTCGAGGATCTCCCGCAAACGCTTGAGCCCCTCGACCTGGATTTGCCGCACCCGCTCACGGGTCAGGCCGATTTCCAGGCCGACATCTTCCAGGGTGCTGCTTTCATGCCCGCGCAGGCCAAAGCGGCGCACCACCACTTCACGCTGCTTGTCGGTCAATTCACCCAGCCATTGGTCGATGCTCTGCGACAGGTCGTCATCCTGCAGCAGTTCGCACGGGTCAGTCGGACGGTCGTCGGTCAGGGTATCGAGCAGGGTCTTGTCCGAGTCCGGGCCGAGCGACACATCCACCGAAGACACCCGCTCGTTCAGGCCCAGCATGCGCTTGACCTCGGTGACCGGCTTCTCCAGCAATGTGGCGATTTCTTCCGGCGAGGGTTCGTGGTCCAGCTTCTGGGTCAGCTCGCGCGCTGCACGCAGGTAGACGTTCAGTTCCTTGACCACGTGGATCGGCAGGCGAATGGTGCGGGTCTGGTTCATTATCGCCCGCTCGATGGTCTGGCGAATCCACCAGGTCGCATAGGTCGAGAAGCGGAAACCACGCTCCGGGTCGAACTTCTCGACCGCACGGATCAACCCCAGGTTGCCCTCCTCGATCAGGTCGAGCAATGACAGGCCACGATTCACGTAACGACGGGCAATTTTTACAACCAGGCGCAGGTTGCTTTCGATCATGCGCTTGCGGCCGGCGGGGTCGCCCTTTTGCGACAGGCGCGCAAAGTGCACTTCCTCTTCCGGCGAAAGCAGAGGCGAGAATCCGATCTCGTTGAGATACAGCTGGGTGGCATCGAGCGCCCGGCTGTAATCGATATACTTGTGTTGCTTGAGCGAAGAGCCCGACTTGGCCCTCGTCCGAACCGAAGATACAGCAGGTTCGTCTGACACCACATCCGTTTCCAAAACGATACCCGTCTCCATCAGGAGGACGTCATCGTCGATGTCAAACTCCGGCACTTCTTTACTGAGAGCCATTGTTATAGTCCTTTGCTGAGTTCGAACTCAGACTCGAGCGGCACCTGTCTCCCTGGCAGCGCTGGAGCCTGTCCCCTCTACATCAGCGGAACAGGCCGGGTACAACGGTCAACGACGTGGCAGGAACTGGAGCGGATCGACGGGTTTACCCTGGCGGCGAATCTCGAAATGCAGCTTCACCCGATCAGTGCCCGTGGACCCCATTTCAGCAATCGACTGCCCTGCCTTGACCTGCTGCCCCTCCCGAACCAACAGCCTGCGGTTATGGCCGTAGGCACTGACGTAGGTATCGCTGTGCTTGATGATGATCAGCTCGCCGTAGCCCCTCAAGCCACTCCCGGCGTAAACCACTGCACCATCAGACGCAGCAAAAACAGGCTGTCCCAAATCACCGGCGATATCAATGCCTTTATTCAAACTACCGTTTGAAGCGAATTTTCCAATCAGCACGCCGTTGGCTGGCCAGGTCCAGCCGCCTACCGCGCGCTCCGCAGCGGGCACGGTGGCGACCACCGGGGTACTGCTGGAGGCTGCCGGCGTAGCCGGCTTGCTGGTGCTGGCAGGAGGGGCGGCGGTGCTACCCACAGGCCGCCGGATGACCGTGGTCTTGCTCGACGACGACGGGCTGGACACCACCGTGGTGCTGCCGGTAGAGCCACTGCTGAAACGAATCGCCTGCCCCGGGCGAATGGTGTAAGGCGCGGCGATGCCGTTGCGCGCAGCCAGCTCCTTGTAGTCCCAGCCATAACGGAAGGCGATGGAGAACAGCGTATCGCCAGGTTTGACGATGTACTGCCCGGTAGTTACCGCCGGCCGCTTGGGAACGGTGTTACTGCGGTCGACCACCCGCGCGCTGTTGCTGCTGGTGCTCGAGCAACCCACCAATAGCGTACCCATGGCCAGTGCAATCACCAGAAGCGTGAAACCCGACCCGTCCTTGCGCTGCCGAATGACTGTGTGACCCACCCGCGCTCCCCTCATGGTGCCGAAAAACGATATGAAGACAAGAAATGCAATATTGTTGCAATTATAACCAAGCCCGCCCGCATTGGCAGGGTTGGTAGAAGACTGTTGCAAAGCCTTGGTGCAAGCTGTGCGCTGGCGCTTCACCCCGCCAGATAGACAGGGCGTTGCGGCAAGAATTCGGTGCTGGCGCAAAAATATCGCGCGGTTCGAACCCGCTGTGGTCAGGCTAGCGGACCGTTGAGCAGCGGTACGAACCGCACGGCCCCCAGCACGCGGCGAGAGAAGCCATGTTCCTCGCGCACGATCAGCATCAACTGCTGGGTTTCGCCGGCGGGCCCCACCGGGATCACCATGCGGCCACCGGGTGCCAGTTGGTCGAGCAGTGCCTGCGGCACTTCCGGTGCCACCGCGGTGACGATGATGCCGTTGTACGGTGCTAGCGCCGGCCAGCCCTCGCAACCGTCGCCCCAACGGAACACCACATTGCGCAGGTTCAGTTCCACCAGGCGCTCCTTGGCCCGGTCCTGCAGCACCTTGATGCGTTCCACCGAGAACACCCGCTCGACCAGCTGGGCCAGGATCGCCGTCTGGTAGCCCGAGCCGGTGCCGATCTCCAGCACCTTGTCCAGCGGCCCGGCCTCGAGCAGCAGCTCGCTCATGTGGGCAACCATGAACGGTTGCGAGATGGTCTGGTTGTGGCCGATCGGCAGCGCGGTGTCTTCATAGGCGCGATGCGCCAGCGCCTCGTCGACGAACAGGTGGCGCGGAGTACGACGGATCACGTCGAGCACCTTGGTGTTCGAAACACCTTCCTCGCACAGGCGCTGGATCAGCCGCTCCCGGGTACGCTGGGAGGTCATGCCGATGCCACGCCGCAGCATATCGTCCTCGCGCATCAGAGCAGGCCCTCCAGCCAGCCGTCGAGCTGCTCGAAGGCATCACTGAAAGTGCGGTCGAGCTGCAGCGGCGTGATCGATACGTAACCTTGCATCACAGCGTGGAAGTCGGTGCCCGGGCCGCCGTCCTCGGCATCCCCGGCCACGGCGATCCAGTAGCCTTCCTTGCCGCGCGGGTTGACCACCTTGGTCGGCGCCGCCGCCCGCGCCCGGTGACCGAGGCGGGTGAGCTGGATGCCACGAATGTGCTCCAGCGGCAGGTTGGGGATGTTGACGTTGAGCACGGTGCGCGGCGGCAAGGCCAGGCGCGACTGCGCCTCGACCAGGCGACGGGCGATATGGGCCGCGGTCGGCAGGTTGTCCGGCTGGCGCGACAACAGCGAAAACGCCAGCGAGGTACCGCCAAGGAAACGGCCTTCCAACGCGGCCGCGACCGTGCCCGAATAGAGCACGTCATCGCCCAGGTTGGCACCGAGGTTGATCCCCGATACGACCATGTCCGGCGTCTGTGGCAACAGCCCATTGAGCCCCAGGTGCACGCAGTCGGTCGGCGTGCCGTTGAGGCTGATGAAGCCATTGGCCAAAGTCTGCGGGTGCAGTGGCCGGTCCAGCGTCAGCGAACTGCTGGCGCCGCTCTTGTCTTGATCCGGAGCAATCACCACGCACTCGGCGTAATCTGCCAGCGCAGCGTGCAGCGCGGCGATGCCGGGTGCGGTAACACCGTCGTCGTTCGAAATCAGAATACGCATGAGCTGTCCGTCTGCCCTGCCGACACCAGATCCACGACTTCGCGCACCACCACGGTGGCGAAGCATCCGGCCGGAAGGACGAATTCCAGTTGCAGGATATCAGGCTCGGGATAATGCCACGTAAGGCCGCCAATAGGGAGCCGCAGAATGCGTCGTTCGTGATCCATGCCCGCCTGGGCCAACCACTGGCAAAGTTCCGGCTGACGCGCACCGACGGCGTTTTCCAGCTGCGCTGTGACGCCAGCGGCCGGCGAATCGCCCGCCCCCCACATCGGGCCGGTCGGGTGCAGGTCGAGAATTGCCAGGCGCGGGTCGGCACATTCCGCCTCCCCTGCCGGGAAGAAGCTGCGGCTGTCGGTGAACGCCAGCAGGTCGCCCACCTGGGCCCGCGCCCAGCTGCCATCGGCGACACGGGCCGCCAACACCTGGTTGAACAGGTAGCTGCGCGCGGCCGACAGCAGGCGCGAGCGCACGTTGCGCTGCTCGGGCAGGGCCTTGCGTGCGGCCCAGTCGAGGGCGTCGTGAACGTTGCCGCCACCGTGGCCGAAGCGCTGAGTGCCGAAATAGTTGGGCACGCCGTGCTGCTTGAGCTGTTCCAGGCGCGCATCCAGCGCCTGGTGATCGGCAGCCAGGGCAGTCAGGCGCAGCGTGAAGCCGTTGGCCGAATGCGCGCCGCGCTGCAGCTTGCGCTGGTGACGCACCTGCTTGAGCACACGCAGGCTGGCATCCTCGGCACGCGAAAGGTCCGGGTCGGCCTTGCCCGGCAGGTGCAGGCTGAACCACTGGCGGGTCAGGGCCTGGCGGTCCTTGAGGCCGGCGTAGCTGATCGTGCGCACCGGCACGCCAGCGGCACGTGCCAGGCGGCGGGCTGCCTCCTCGGTGTTCAGGTCACGCTTTTCGACCCACAACCACAGGTGCTCGCCCTGGCCCGACAGCGGTATGTCCAGCACTTCGTCGACCTGAAAATCTTCGGCCACCGCCTTGAGGACGGCGGTACCCAATGGTTCGCCCGATGCGCGCGGGCCCAGCAGTTCCAGTTCGGTCATGCTGGCAGCAGCAGGGCAACCGCATGCACGGCGATGCCCTCCTCGCGGCCAGTAAAGCCCAGCTTTTCGGTGGTGGTAGCCTTGACGTTGACCTGATCGAGTGCAACCTGCAGGTCCTCGGCGATCAGCTGGCGCATGGTTTCGATGTGCGGGGCCATCTTCGGCGCCTGGGCGACGATGGTGGTGTCGATGTTGCCGACCTTCCAGCCCTTGGCCTGGACGATGCCGACAACATGGCGCAGCAGTACGCGGCTGTCGGCGCCCTTGAACTGCGGGTCGGTGTCGGGGAAGTGCTTGCCGATGTCGCCCAGCGCTGCCGCGCCAAGCAAGGCATCGCTCAGGGCATGCAGCAGCACGTCACCGTCGGAGTGGGCCAGGAGGCCGTATTTGTGGGGGATACGCACCCCGCCCAGGGTAATGAAATCACCGTCGCAGAAACGGTGCACATCGTAGCCGTGGCCAATACGCATAGAAAAACGCCCTGAATGAGTCAGGGCGTGATTCTACCTGCTTTAGCCGCCATTGGGGCTGCCTTGTAGGAGCGGCCTTGCGTCGCGATCGGGCTGCAAAGCAGCCCCGGCAATATCCGCGTCAACGCCTGAATCCGGGGGCCGCTTTGCGGCCCTTTCGCGACACAAGGCCGCTCCTGCAAGCGATCAAGCAAACACCGCAGCTGCGCCTTACACTCGCCCCAGCGCCACCGCATGATGACGCAAGTGCTCCTCGATGAAGCTGGCGATGAAGTAATAGCTGTGGTCATAGCCAGGCTGCAGCCGCAGGGTCAGTTCATGCCCTCCTTTGCGCGCCGCCTGCTCCAGCGCTTCAGGCTTGAGCTGCTTCTCGAGGAAGTCGTCGCGGTCGCCCTGGTCCACCAGCAATGGCGGGCACTCGCCAGCCGCGGTTTCGGCCAGCAGCACGCTGGCATCCCACTCGCGCCAGCGCGCACGGTCTTCACCCAGGTAGCGGCTGAAGGCTTTCTCGCCCCACGGGCAATCCATCGGGTTGCTGATCGGCGAAAACGCCGACACCGAGCGGTAGCGCCCCGGGTTGCGCAAGGCACACACCAGTGCGCCATGCCCACCCATGGAGTGGCCACTGATGCTGCGCTCGCCCGAGGCGGGGAAGTGTGCCTCGATCAACGCAGGCAACTCCTCCACCACATAGTCGTGCATGCGGTAGTGCTGGGCCCAGGGCTGCTGAGTGGCATTGAGGTAGAAACCGGCACCCAGGCCGAAGTCCCAGGCGCCGTCCGGGTCACCCGGCACCTGCTCGCCACGCGGGCTGGTGTCGGGGGCGACGATGATCAGCCCAAGCTCCGCGGCCAGGCGCTGGGCGCCGGCCTTCTGCATGAAGTTCTCGTCGGTGCAGGTGAGGCCGCTGAGCCAGTACAGCACCGGCAGCTTCTCGCCCTGTTCGGCCTGCGGCGGCAGGTATACGGCGAACACCATGTCGCAGCCCAGCACCTTGGAGTGATGCCGGTAACGCTTGTGCCAGCCGCCGAAGCTCTTCTGGCAGGAGATGTTATCCAGGCTCATGGCAAACCTCAGAAGTGGATCACGCTGCGGATGCTCTTGCCTTCGTGCATCAGGTCGAAGGCCTTGTTGATGTCTTCCAGGCCCATGGTATGGGTGATGAAGGTATCCAGTGGGATTTCGCCCTTCTCCGACATTTCCACGTAGCTTGGCAGCTCGCTGCGGCCACGCACGCCGCCGAACGCCGAACCACGCCATACACGGCCGGTGACCAGCTGGAACGGACGGGTGGCGATTTCCTGGCCAGCGCCGGCCACGCCGATGATCACCGACTCACCCCAGCCCTTGTGGCAGCATTCCAGCGCTGCACGCATCAGCTGCACGTTGCCGATGCACTCGAAGGAGAAGTCCACGCCGCCGTCGGTGAGGTCGACGATCACTTCCTGGATCGGGCGGTCGTAGTCTTTCGGGTTGATGCAGTCGGTGGCACCCAGCTGGCGGGCGATTTCGAACTTGGCAGGGTTGATGTCGATGGCAATGATGCGCGAGGCCTTGGCCTTGACTGCACCGATCACCGCCGACAGGCCGATGCCGCCCAGGCCGAAGATGGCCACGGTGTCACCCGGCTTGACCTTGGCGGTGTTGAGCACCGCGCCGATACCCGTGGTGACGCCACAGCCCAGCAGGCAGACCTTTTCCAGTGGCGCTTCTTTCTGGATCTTGGCCACGGAGATTTCCGGCAGCACGGTGTACTCGGAGAAGGTCGAGGTACCCATGTAGTGGAACAACTGCTGGCCTTTGTAGGAGAAGCGCGTGGTGCCGTCCGGCATCAGGCCCTTGCCCTGGGTGGCGCGGATGGCCTGGCACAGGTTGGTCTTGCCCGAGAGGCAGAACTTGCACTTTCCGCATTCCGGGGTGTACAGCGGAATGACGTGGTCACCGACGGCGACCGAAGTGACGCCCTCGCCTACCGCCTCGACGATCGCACCACCTTCATGACCGAGGATCGACGGGAAGATACCCTCCGGGTCGGCACCCGACAGGGTGTAGGCGTCGGTGTGGCAGACACCACTGGCGACCACGCGCAGCAGCACTTCACCGGCCTTGGGCATGGCCACGTCGACTTCGACGATTTCCAGGGGTTTCTTGGCTTCGAAGGCTACGGCAGCACGGGACTTGATCATCAAAGGTCTCCAGAGAGGGTCGATTCAGTCTGGCAGTGTAATTCACCGCCATTTGATGAATAATCCAGCCAAAGACAAAACATTATTGCCATACAGGGATAATCCATGAGCAGCCGCTGGGAAGGCATCGACGAATTCGTCGCCGTGGCCGAATCGGGCCAGTTCACCGCGGCCGCCGAGCGCCTGGGGGTTTCCTCGTCGCATATCAGCCGGCAGATTGCCCGGCTGGAGGAACGGCTGCAGACGCGCCTGCTGTACCGCAGTACCCGGCGGGTGACCCTGAGCGAGGCCGGGCAGACATTCCTGCAGCACTGCCAGCGCCTGCAGGATGGCCGTGAGGAAGCCCTGCGCGCCATGGGTGATCTGGCCAGCGAGCCCAAGGGTTTGCTGCGCATGACCTGCGCGGTGGCCTACGGCGAGCGCTTCATCGTACCGCTGGTGACGCGGTTCATGGCGCTGTACCCGCAGTTGCGGGTGGATGTGGAGCTGAGCAACCACACCCTCGACCTGGTGCATGAAGGCATGGACCTGGCCATCCGCCTGGGCCGGCTGGCCGACTCGCGACTGGTGGCAACCCGCCTGGCGCCCCGGCGAATGTACCTGTGCGCCTCGCCGGCTTACCTGGAACGTTATGGCCGGCCACACAGCCTGTCGGAACTGGCGCGGCACAATTGCCTGGTGGGCAGTTCGGACTTGTGGGCGCTGCAGCAGGACGGTCGCGAGATCAGCCAGCGGGTGCAGGGCAACTGGCGTTGCAACAGCGGGCAGGCGGTGCTGGATGCGGCGCTGCAGGGGATGGGGTTGTGCCAGTTACCCGACTATTACGTGCTGGAGCACTTGAACAGTGGCGCGCTGGTGTCGTTGCTGGAGGCGCACCAGCCGCCGAACACAGCAGTGTGGGCACTGTATCCGCAGCAGCGGCACCTGTCGCCGAAGGTGCGGCGGCTGGTGGATTACCTGAAGGAAGGGTTGGCGGGGCTGCCGGAGTATCGGTTCGGCTGAGGGGTGCGCTGCCTGTGCCGGCCTATTCGCGGGCTTGCCCGCTCCCACAGGTACTGCGCATACCTTCACTGTGGGAGCGGGCAAGCCCGCGAAGAGGCCGGCACAGGAGCAAGAAATTCAGCGGCGCCCTGCCCAACGCTGGCGCAACCACTCCAGGTCTTCCGGCCGGGTCACCTTGATGTTGTCGCTGCGCCCTTCGACCAGCCGCGGCGCCTGGCCGGACCACTCGATGGCAGAGGACTCGTCGGTCACCGGCACATCCGACACCAGGCACTCGGCCAGCGCCCGATGCAACGCCCCCAGGCGGAACATCTGCGGGGTATAGGCCTGCCAGACGGTACTGCGGTCTACGGTGGCGCCCACCCGGCCATCGGCATTGGCCCGCTTGAGGGTATCGCGCGCCGGCACTGCCAGCAGGCCACCCACCGGGTCGTTCGCCAGCTCCGACAACAGTTTGTCCAGATCGCTGCGCGCCAGGTTCGGTCGCGCGGCATCGTGCACCAGCACCCAGTCGCTGTCCGCGGCCCCTTGGGCATGCAGCATCAGCAAGGCATTGAGCACCGAATCGGCACGCTCGCGGCCGCCCGCCGCGCGCTGGATGCGCGGGTCACCGGCGCAGCGCAGGCGAGGCCAGTACGGGTCGTCTTCGGCAATGCTGACCACCACGCCCTTGAGCATCGGATGGCCAAGAAAACAGTCGAGGCTGTGCTCGAGAATGGTCTGCCCGGCCAGCTCCAGGTACTGCTTGGGGCGGTCGGCAGCCATGCGGGCACCGATGCCCGCAGCAGGAATCACGGCCCAGAAGGCCGGTAATGGTTCGATCATTTTTGTGGCAACTGGAAGAGGGTTTCGCCCTCTTTGACCATTCCCAATTCGTGGCGAGCCCGCTCTTCAACGGTCTCCATGCCTTTTTTAAGTTCCAGCACTTCGGCATCGAGCACGCGGTTGCGCTCGAGCAGGCGCTCGTTTTCGGCATGCTGCTCGGCAATCTGCTGCTTCAGCTCGGTCACTTGCGCCAGGCTGCCGTTACCCACCCACAGGCGGTACTGCAGGCCACCCAGTAGCAGGAGCAGGACGAGGAACAACCAATAGGGACTGCGCATCACGTTATCCAGGTTAAAAAGGCTGCCGGGTATCGTTTACTTCGGGGCCTCGAATAGCACGAAGCCTGGCCGAGGCCAGGCTTCGTCGACAGAAACCCGTTGGAATGTAGGAAAGATCAGTACGAACGTTCCTACAACTCCGGCTGCTGTCTTTTTACCATCTCTTGCTTAGCCGCGAAACTCGGCACGACCGCGGTAAACCGCTTTGGCACCCAGTTGCTCTTCGATGCGCAGCAGCTGGTTGTACTTGGAAACGCGGTCGGAACGGCACAGCGAGCCAGTCTTGATCTGGCCAGCAGCGGTACCCACGGCCAGGTCGGCAATGGTCGAGTCTTCGGTTTCACCGGAACGGTGCGAAATCACCGCGGTGTAGCCAGCAGCCTTGGCCATCTGGATGGCTTCCAGGGTTTCGGTCAGCGAGCCGATCTGGTTGAACTTGATCAGGATCGAGTTACCGATGCCTTTTTCGATGCCTTCTTTCAGGATCTTGGTGTTGGTCACGAACAGGTCGTCGCCAACCAGCTGCACTTTGGTGCCGATCTTGTCGGTGAGGATCTTCCAGCCAGCCCAGTCGGACTCGTCCAGGCCGTCTTCGATCGAGATGATCGGGAAGCGCTCGGTCAGGCCTTTCAGGTATTCGGCGAAACCTTCGGCGTCGAACGACTTGCCTTCGCCAGACAGGTTGTACTTGCCGTCTTCGTAGAACTCGGAAGCCGCGCAGTCCAGAGCCAGGGTCACGTCGGTGCCCAGCTTGTAGCCGGCTTTCTCGACGGCTTCGGCGATGGCGCCCAGGGCGTCTTCGTTGGAAGCCAGGTTAGGGGCGAAACCACCTTCGTCACCAACCGCGGTGTTCAGGCCACGGGCCTTCAGCACGGCTTTGAGGTGGTGGAAGATTTCGGTACCCATGCGCAGGCCGTCGGAGAAGGTCTTGGCGCCAACCGGCTGAACCATGAACTCCTGGATGTCGACGTTGTTGTCGGCGTGCTCGCCACCGTTGATGATGTTCATCATCGGTACCGGCATCGAGTACTGGCCAGGGGTGCCGTTCAGGTTGGCGATGTGCGCGTACAGCGGCAGGTCCTGGTCCTGGGCAGCGGCCTTGGCAGCAGCCAGGGACACGGCCAGGATGGCGTTGGCGCCCAGCTTGGCCTTGTTCTCGGTACCGTCCAGCTCGATCATGGCGCGGTCCAGGGCCTTCTGGTCGGCAGGGTCCTTGCCCAGCAGCAGGTCACGGATCGGGCCGTTGATGTTGGCGACGGCCTTCAGCACGCCTTTGCCCAGGTAACGGCTCTTGTCGCCATCACGCAGCTCCAGCGCTTCGCGCGAGCCAGTGGAAGCACCGGACGGCGCGCAGGCGCTGCCGATGATGCCGTTGTCGAGCAGTACATCGGCTTCCACGGTGGGGTTGCCACGCGAATCGAGAACTTCACGACCTTTGATGTCGACGATTTTTGCCATTGTTGTAAGCACTCCAGAATTGACGAAAACAACTTAGCTTAGGAAATTCTTGCCGTTCACCGGGCGGACTTGCAGTGGGCAGGCCGGGTGAAGGGAACCCCTGACCGACTGGTCAGGGGTGGATCGGACGGTACTTTACCCGAGAATCGAGCTTTACGCGGTTTCTACCGTCGGAAAACTTTTCACCAGGTCGTCCAGTTGCTTGAGCTGGGCCAGGAACGGCTCCAGCTTGTCCAGGCGCAGGGCGCATGGGCCATCGCACTTGGCGTTGTCCGGATCGGGGTGGGCTTCGAGGAACAGCCCGGCCAGGCCCTGGCTCATGCCGGCCTTGGCCAGGTCGGTGACCTGGGCGCGGCGACCACCGGCGGAGTCGGCGCGACCACCCGGCATCTGCAGAGCATGGGTCACGTCGAAAAACACCGGGTACTCGAACTGCTTCATGATGCCGAAGCCGAGCATGTCCACTACCAGGTTGTTGTAGCCGAAGCTCGAACCACGCTCGCACAGAATCAATTGGTCGTTACCGGCCTCTTCGCACTTGGTCAGGATGTGTTTCATTTCCTGGGGCGCGAGGAACTGGGCCTTCTTGATATTGATCACCGCGCCGGTTTTGGCCATGGCCACCACCAGGTCGGTCTGCCGCGACAGGAAGGCCGGCAGCTGGATGATGTCGCACACCTTGGCTACCGGTTCGGCCTGGTAAGGCTCGTGCACGTCGGTGATGACCGGCACGTTGAAGGTGCGCTTGATCTCCTCGAAGATCTTCAGCCCTTCTTCCATGCCCGGGCCACGGTACGAGGTTACCGACGAACGGTTGGCCTTGTCGAAGCTGGCCTTGAACACGTACGGGATACCGAGCTTCTCGGTCACCCGCACGTACTCTTCGCAGACCTTCATTGCCAGGTCACGGGACTCCAGGACGTTCATGCCGCCGAACAGGACGAACGGCTTGTCGTTGGCGATCTCGATGTTACCGACGCGAATGATCTTCTGGGTCATTGATCAGGCCTTGTTCTTCTGAGCCAGGGCTGCCTTGACGAAACCACTGAACAGCGGGTGGCCGTCACGCGGGGTCGAGGTGAATTCCGGGTGGAACTGGCAGGCGACGAACCATGGGTGGTCCTTGGACTCGACCACTTCCACCAGCGCGCCGTCTTCGGAACGGCCGGAAACCACCAGGCCGGCGTCGACCAGTTGCGGCAGCAGGTTGTTGTTCACTTCGTAGCGGTGACGGTGACGCTCGGTGATCACGTCCTTGCCGTAGCAGTCGTGCACCCTGGAACCGGCGGCCAGCTGGCAGTCCTGTGCGCCCAGGCGCATGGTGCCACCCAGGTCGGAGGCTTCGCTGCGGGTTTCAACGGCACCAGTGGCATCGGACCACTCGGTGATCAGGCCGACTACCGGGTGGCCGCTGTTGCGGTCGAACTCGGTGGAGTTGGCGTCTTTCCAGCCCATCACGTTACGGGCGAATTCGATCACGGCCACCTGCATGCCCAGGCAGATACCCAGGTACGGCACCTTGTTCTCACGGGCGTATTGCACCGCGGTGATCTTGCCTTCCACGCCGCGCAGGCCGAAACCGCCCGGCACCAGGATGGCATCGGCGCCTTCGAGCAGGCTGGTGCCCTGGTTCTCGATGTCTTCCGAGTCGATGTAGCGCAGGTTGACCTTGGTGCGGTTGGTGATGCCGGCGTGGCTCATCGCTTCGATCAGCGACTTGTACGCATCCAGCAGCTCCATGTACTTGCCGACCATGGCGATGGTCACTTCGTGCTCAGGGTTGAGCTTGGCATCGACCACCTTGTCCCATTCGGACAGGTCGGCGCCATTGCACTGCAGGCCGAAGCGCTCGACGACGAAGTCGTCCAGGCCCTGTGCGTGCAGTACGCCCGGGATCTTGTAGATGGTGTCGACGTCTTCCAGCGAGATCACCGCACGCTCTTCGACGTTGGTGAACAGCGCGATCTTGCGACGCGACGAGGCATCGACCGGGTGGTCGGAGCGGCAGATCAGTACGTCAGGCTGCAGGCCGATGGAGCGCAGTTCCTTGACCGAGTGCTGGGTCGGCTTGGTCTTGGTCTCGCCAGCGGTGGCGATGTACGGGACCAGGGTCAGGTGCATCAGCATGGCGCGCTTGGAGCCCACTTCGACGCGCAGCTGGCGGATGGCTTCGAGGAACGGCTGCGACTCGATGTCACCCACGGTACCGCCGATTTCCACCAGGGCCACGTCGGCATCGCCGGCGCCCTTGATGATGCGACGCTTGATTTCGTCGGTGATGTGCGGGATGACCTGGATGGTCGCGCCCAGGTAGTCACCACGGCGCTCTTTACGCAGTACGTGCTCGTAAATGCGGCCGGTGGTGAAGTTGTTGTTCTGGGTCATGGTGGTGCGGATGAACCGCTCGTAGTGGCCCAGGTCGAGGTCGGTCTCGGCGCCATCGTGGGTGACGAACACTTCACCGTGCTGGAACGGGCTCATGGTGCCCGGATCGACGTTGATGTACGGATCCAGCTTGAGCATGGTGACCTTCAGGCCCCGCGCTTCCAGGATGGCCGCCAGGGAAGCCGAGGCAATGCCTTTCCCCAATGAAGAAACAACACCGCCCGTGACGAATATGTAGCGCGTCATGAAAAACCCTAGAAGTCTGCGTTAAGGCGGCCAGCGCCGCCGGAGAAAGCGAAGGAAGGCCGAAGCCCCCGATCACCTGCGTCAATCACAGTGCATCTCGAAAAACTGCCGCGTCTGTACAGACCAGGGGTATCCCCGGCATGGAGCTCGCTCGTCATTTTCAGAATCAGCCCAGCAAAAAACTGCTTGGTAATCGGCAACTCCTGTGTTTTCGCGGAACCCACAGAAGCTGTATCAAGAAGGGAGGGTAGTCTACCCGAATGTACCCTTCAGCTCAAACCTTGCGCGTTCGTCGGCAACTGCCAGTACAGCTGGCAATCCGCCTGCACCAGCCCGGGCAGGTTGGCCACTGCCAGCAGGCGCTCGCCCTGGTACAGCAGTGGCAGGCGCGGACGCAGGAAGAACGGGACCTGCAGTTCGTTGAGCAGGCGCTTGAGGTCGCGTCGGCCGCGGCCGGGAAGGTCCAGCACTTCACCGCCCTGGCGGTAGGCGATGCGCAAGCCGCCCAGTGGCGCTGCGCCAGCAAGACGCACCCTGCCGTTACCCGGCAACAGCAACGGCTTGCCGGGATCGACCCAGGCCAGCTCGCCCGTGGGCAGCTGCAGCCAGTCGCCGCTCAACCACCAGATGCGCCCATGGCTGCGCAGCAGTTGCCCATCGGCAAGCTGCCAGACGGGCCGGGCATCGGCGGCGGCATCGCGCAGGTCCGCCCAGCCGGCCCAGTGGCGGGTGTCGGGCAGGCGGCTGCGCCGGCTCAGCCAGTATTGCAGGGCATTGCGTTGACGGGCAGGCGACAGCGCCACCAGGGTTGCCAGGTCGAGGGAGGCCAGCCCCGGCCAGGCCAGCGGCGCGCCGGCCCCGGCGAGCGCCAGGTCGTCCTGGGCCAATTCGTCCAGCAGCCCCTGGGCTTCGCCCAGGTGCTCGGCGGCGCGGGCGAAATTCTGGCTGGCTTGCGGCCAACGCTGCCGAAGCAGCAGAAACACTTCGCGGCGCAGGTAGTTGCGGGCAAATTGTGTATCAGCGTTGGACGGATCTTCGATCCAGGCCAGGCCATTAGCCTGGGCGTAGTCCTGCAGTTGCTGGCGGGAACAGCCCAGCAATGGCCTGACCAGGCTGCCCTGCCCTAGCACCCGCTGCCCCGGCATTGCTGCCAGGCCACGCAGGCCGGCGCCCCGCAGCAGGCGGAACAGCAGGGTTTCGGCCTGGTCGTCGCAATGCTGGCCGGTGAACAGGATGTCGCCTGGGCCGAGGGCTTGCCTGAAGGCGGCATAGCGGGCGTCGCGGGCGGCCTGTTCGAGGCTGGCGCCGGGGGAGACCTGAACGTGGATGACCTGGAGTTCGATACCCAGGCTGTCGCAGATGGCTTGGCAGTGGGCGGGCCAGATGTCGGCGGCGGCTTGCAGGCCATGGTGGACGTGGATGGCGCGCAATGGTGGGGATGCGTGATTGCGGGCGTGGCTGGCCAGCAGGTGCAGGAGCACGGTGGAGTCGAGGCCACCGGAAAAGGCGATGTACCAGGTGGGGGCGTTGAGCCAGGGGGTGAGGTTGATCATTGGGGCCTCACATGGCTTGGGAAAACCGAGAACCCTGTGGGAGCGGGTTCATCGAGGCGTCGAACCGCCGCGAACACCGGCGCAGCCGGTGCCATGCACCGCGTCGCCTTCTTCGCGGGTGAACCCGCTCCCACAAGGGCCGCAGAGCGGCCCCAGGGATCTATCAGATGCCGTAGCTCATCAGGCGATCGTAACGGCGAGCCAGCAGCGCGTCGTGGTCGAGCTTGCCGAGCATGTCCAGCTGCTGTACCAGGTCGGCACGGATGCTTTCCGACATTTTCGCCGGGTCACGGTGGGCGCCGCCCAGCGGCTCCTGAATGACCTTGTCGACGATGTTCAGGCTCTTCAGGCGCTCGGCAGTGATGCCCATGGCCTCGGCCGCGTCGGCTGCCTTGTCGGCGGTCTTCCACAGGATCGAGGCGCAGCCTTCCGGGGAGATCACCGAGTAGGTGGAATACTGCAGCATGTTCAACTGGTCGCACACGCCGATGGCCAGCGCACCGCCGGAACCACCCTCACCGATCACGGTGGCGATGATCGGGGTTTTCAGGCGCGCCATCACGCGCAGGTTCCAGGCGATGGCCTCACTCTGGTTGCGCTCTTCGGCGTCGATGCCCGGGTAGGCGCCAGGGGTATCGATGAAGGTCAGGATCGGCATCTTGAAGCGCTCGGCCATTTCCATCAGGCGGCACGCCTTGCGGTAGCCTTCAGGGCGCGGCATGCCGAAGTTGCGGCGCACCTTCTCGCGTACTTCACGGCCCTTCTGGTGGCCGATGACCATGACCGGCTTGCCGTCCAGGCGCGCGGTACCACCGACGATGGCAGCGTCGTCGGAGAAGTGGCGGTCGCCGTGCAGCTCTTCGAACTCGGTGAAGATGTGCTCCAGGTAGTCCAGGGTGTAAGGACGACGCGGGTGACGAGCCAGGCGAGCGATCTGCCAGCTGGTCAGGTTGCCGAAGATGCTTTCGGTCAGAGTGTTGCTCTTGTCTTGCAGACGGGCAATTTCATCGCTGATGTTCAGCGAGTTGTCGTTGCCTACCAGGCGCAGGCCTTCGATCTTGGCTTGCAGGTCGGCAATCGGCTGTTCGAAATCGAGAAAATTCGGGTTCATAGTCATCCGTCTTGGGTCTACGGCCAGGCGGCCGGCCGGTTGATCCGTTTGGCGCCCTACCTTAAGGGATCAGGCGCATTCAGGTCGAGATTAAATTTTTTGTCGGTTCAACGATATTGCAGGAAGACGTTCTCACGCCCGAACTGGTCACGCAGCGCCTGAATCAGCCCATCAGCCGGGTCGATGGCCCACTGCTCACCGAACTGCAGCATGGCCTTGGCGTCGCTGCCGGTGTACTCGAGGGTGATAGGGCAAGCACCGCGATGGCGGGTAATCAAATCGCCCAGCCACTTCAACCGGTCGCCCTTGAGCGCTTCGTGTGCCACCTTCAGGCGCAGGCTTTCGGCCAGCTTGGTGCGCGCGTCCTCCATGGTCATCACCTGCTTAACCCGCAGGCGCAGGCCACCGGAGAAATCGTCGTTGCTGACCTCGCCTTCGACAACCACCATGGCATCGGTCTGCAGCAAGGACTGTGCCGCCATGAAGGCATCGGCAAACAGCGACGCCTCGATGCGCCCGGAACGGTCATCCAGGGTGACGAAGCCCATCTTGTCACCCTTCTTGTTCTTCATCACCCGCAGGGCAATGATCATGCCGGCGATGGTCTGGGTATCGCGTGACGGCTTGAGGTCGATGATGCGCTGGCGGGCAAAGCGGCGAATCTCGGTCTCGTACTCGTCGATCGGGTGGCCGGTGAGGTACAGGCCGAGGGTATCCTTCTCCCCCTTCAGGCGCTCCTTGAGGGTCAGTTCGCGCACCTTGCGGTGGTTGGCGTAGACGTCGGCATCCGCCGCTTCGAACATGCCGCCGAACAGGTCGACGTGGCCACTGTCAGCGGTGTGCGCGGCCTGCTCGGCAGCCTTGATGGCCTCGCCCAGCGCCGAGAGCAAGGTTGCACGGTTGATGTCGATGTTGGCGTGATAGGCCTTTATCTCGTCATGGAAGTGCGGGCCCAGGCGGTCCAGCGCACCACTGCGGATCAGCGCATCGAGGGTTCGCTTGTTGACCCGCTTGAGGTCGATGCGTTCACAGAAATCGAACAGGTCCTTGAACGGGCCACCCTGGGCGCGGGCCTCGACGATAGCCTCTACCGGGCCTTCGCCGACGCCCTTGATGGCGCCCAGGCCGTAGACGATGCGCCCGTCATTGTTGACGGTGAACTTGAAGTCGGAGAAGTTCACGTCCGGCGCGTCGAGGCGCAGCTTCATGCTGCGCACTTCCTCGACCAGCACCACCACCTTGTCGGTGTTGTGCATATCCGCCGACAGTACCGCAGCCATGAACGCCGCCGGGTGGTGGGTTTTCAGCCAGGCAGTCTGGTACGACACCAGGCCATAGGCAGCGGAGTGGGATTTGTTGAAGCCGTAGCCGGCGAACTTTTCCACCAGGTCAAAGATGTTACCGGCCAGGTCTGCATCGATATTGTTGTTGGCACAACCTTCGATGAAACCACCGCGCTGCTTGGCCATCTCCTCGGGCTTCTTCTTACCCATCGCACGGCGCAGCATGTCGGCGCCGCCGAGGGTATAGCCTGCCATCACCTGGGCGATCTGCATCACCTGTTCCTGGTACAGGATGATGCCGTAGGTGGGCGCCAGTACCGGCTTCAGGCCTTCGTACTGGTAGTCCGGGTGCGGGTACGCCAACTCGGCGCGGCCGTGCTTGCGGTTGATGAAGTCGTCCACCATGCCTGACTGCAGCGGGCCTGGGCGGAACAGCGCCACCAGTGCGATAAGGTCTTCCAGGCAGTCGGGTTTGAGCTTCTTGATCAGCTCTTTCATGCCCCGCGATTCAAGCTGGAACACCGCCGTGGTTTCGGCCTTCTGCAACAGCTCGTAGGTCTTGCGGTCGTCCAGCGGAATGAAGTCGATGTTGACGTCGGGCAGGTTCTTCTTGGCCTGCTCGCGGTTGATGATCTCCATTGCCCACTTGATGATGGTCAGGGTCCGCAGGCCGAGGAAGTCGAACTTCACCAGGCCGGCGGCCTCGACGTCATCCTTGTCGAACTGGGTAACCAGGCCGCCGCCCTCTTCGTCACAGGCAATCGGCGAGAAGTCGGTGAGCTTGGTCGGGGCGATGACCACACCACCGGCGTGCTTGCCGGTACCGCGCGTCACGCCCTCGAGCTTCAGGGCCATGTCCCAGATTTCGCGGGCGTCTTCGTCACCCTTGAGGAAGTCGCGCAGGATCTCTTCCTGCTCGTAGGCCTTCTCCAGGGTCATGCCCACTTCGAACGGGATCATCTTCGACAGGCGGTCGGCCAGGCCGTAGGACTTGCCCTGTACCCGCGCCACGTCTCGCACCACCGCCTTCGCCGCCATGGTACCGAAGGTGATGATCTGGCTGACCGCATTGCGGCCATAAGCTTCGGCCACGTAATCGATTACCCGGTCACGGCCATCCATGCAGAAGTCGACGTCGAAGTCGGGCATGGAAATACGTTCGGGGTTAAGGAAGCGCTCGAACAGCAGGTCGTAGGCCAGCGGGTCGAGGTCGGTGATCTTCAGCACGTAAGCCACCAGCGAGCCGGCACCCGACCCCCGGCCCGGGCCGACTGGCACGCCGTTGTTCTTGGCCCACTTGATGAAGTCCATCACGATCAGGAAGTAACCGGGGAAGCCCATCTGGATGATGATGTCCAGCTCGAACTTCAGGCGGTCCAGGTAGACCTGGCGCTTCTCTTCGTAATTGGGCGTGGTCTCTTTCGGCCACAGCACCGCCAGGCGCTCTTCCAGGCCTTCGTGGGACACATGCCGCAGGTAGTCATCGATGCCCATGCCGTTGGGCGTGGGGAAGTCGGGCAGGAAGTACTTGCCCAGCTGCACCTGGATGTTGCAGCGCTTGGCGATCTCGACGGTGTTGGCGATGGCGTCGGGCAGGTCACTGAACAGCTCGGTCATTTCCTCGGCTGACTTCAGGTACTGCTGGTCGCTGTACATCCTTGGCCGTCGCGGGTCGTCGAGTGTCCAGCCCTCGCCGATGCACACGCGGGTTTCGTGGGCGTCGAAGTCCGACTGCTTGATGAAGCGCACGTCGTTGGTCGCAACCAGCGGAGCGCCGAACTTGTCCGCCAGGGCCACGGCTGCATGCACGTACTCCTCGTCGCGGGCGCGGTTGGTGCGCTGCACTTCGACGTAGAAGCGCTCGGGGAACATGGCCATCCAGTCCTGCAGCAGGGCCTCGGCTTCATCGTCCTTGCCGGCCAGCAGGGCCATGCCGATGTCGCCTTCCTTGCCTGCGGACAGGGCGATCAGGCCCTCACTGGCGGGGGCGATCCATTCACGCTGGAGGATGACCAGGCCGTTGCGCTGGCCGTCGGTCCAGCCGCGCGAGATCAGCTCGGTGAGGTTGCGGTAGCCCTTGGGGTTCATGGCCAGCAAGCAGATACGCGACAGCGGTGCTTCCGGATCGGCAGCGGCCAGCCACAAGTCGGCGCCGCAAATCGGCTTGATGCCGGCACCCATGGCGGTCTTGTAGAACTTGACCAGCGAGCACATGTTGCTCTGGTCGGTGATCGCCACCGCCGGCATGTTCATCCCGGCCAGTGCCTTGGCCAGCGGCTTGATCCGCACCAGGCCGTCGACCAGCGAGAATTCGGAGTGGACGCGCAGGTGAACGAAGGGAACCGACATGGAAGATCCTGTAGCAATGCTGAACGACAAGGGCGGGATTGTAGCTTAATTGAGGATAGGATTTGGGGTTGCGGTGTCGGGCAGAGAATAAAGAATGTGCGCGCACCGCCGCCCCTGTGGGAGCGGGTTCACCCGCGAAGAATCCAACACGGTGTATGGCACCGGCTGCGCCGGTGTTCGCGGCTAAAGCCGCTCCCACAGAGGATAGCGTGACGCCTGCAGCAACGAACTAATAGGTCAGATCAGGGATTCGGTGACGCCTTCAAGCGCGTCCCAGGCAGCCCGCACCGGGGCAAAGGAACGCCGATGAATGGGCGTTGGCCCCAAGCGTGCCAGCGCCTCGAGGTGCACCGGGGTCGGGTAGCCCTTGTGTCCGCCAATGCCATAACCCGGGTAGATCAGCTCGAATGCGCTCATCTCCCGGTCACGGGTCACCTTGGCCAGGATCGACGCCGCCGCGATTGCCGGCACCTGGCTATCACCCTTGACCACCGGCGACGCCGGTACGGCCAGTTTCGGGCAGCGGTTACCGTCGATCAGGGCCAGCTTCGGTGTAATG
Organism: Pseudomonas sp. B19(2017); assembly: GCF_002113165.1. Lineage (NCBI taxonomy): Bacteria > Pseudomonadati > Pseudomonadota > Gammaproteobacteria > Pseudomonadales > Pseudomonadaceae > Pseudomonas > Pseudomonas sp. B19(2017). Next base: position 75,380 of record NZ_NEJR01000016.1, on the reverse strand, counting down.
TGCAAGCCTTCCACGGCGCGCTGCATGGCCAGCATGGTCGCATGCAGGATGTTCAGTCGGTCGATTTCCTCGACCTCGGCGCGGGCGATGCAGAAGCTCAGGGCCTTTTCGCAGATCTCGTCGAACAGCGCTTCACGCCTGGCTTCGGTGAGTTTCTTCGAATCGTTCAGGCCGAGGATCGGGCGCGCCGGGTCGAGGATCACCGCGGCGGTCACCACCGCGCCGCACAGCGGGCCACGGCCCACTTCGTCGACGCCGGCGACCAGGTCCTCGACCAGGTTGAAGTCCAGTCCAATTTGCATGTCAGCGGTCCTTGAGCAAGGCCAGTATCGCCTCGGCCGCCTGGTTGGAGGCGTCACGGCGCAAGGTGCGGTGAATTTCGTCGAAACGCTCGGTCTGCTGCCTGCCATCGGCTACCAGCGGCGCCAAGGTATTGGCCAAGGCTTCGCTAGTGGCCTCGTCCTGCAGCAGCTCGGGTACCAGCACGCGCTGGGCCAGCAGGTTCGGCAATGACACGTAGGGGCTCTTGACCAAGCGCTTGAGGATCCAGTAGGTCAGCGGCGCCAGGCGATAAGCCACAACCATCGGCCGCTTGTACAGCAACGCTTCGAGGGTGGCGGTACCCGAGGCGATCAGCACCGCGTCACAGGCCGCCAGGGCCTGGTGCGACTGGCCATCGAGCAGGGTCAGCGGCAAGTCGCGGCCTTCGAGCATCTGCTCGATCTGGGCGCGCCGCGCGGCATTGGCACAAGGCAGTACGAAATGCACACCCGGGACCTGCTGGCGGAGCCGTTCGGCAGCATCCAGGAACAGGGCCCCCAGGCGCCCGACTTCGCCGCCCCGGCTGCCTGGCATCAACGCAACTACCGGCCCTTCGCCCAGGCCCAGCGCGACACGTGCCGCCGGGCGGTCGGCTTCGAGCGGGATGGTATCGGCCAACGGGTGACCGACAAAACGCACAGGCACGCCCTGCTCTTCATAGAAGCGCGCCTCGAATGGCAACAGCGTCAGCATCAGGTCGCAGCCTTCGCGAATCTTCAGCACCCGCTTCTGCCGCCAGGCCCAGACCGACGGGCTGACGTAGTGCACGGTCTTGATCCCGGCCTGACGCAGTTTCAGTTCGATGTTGAGGGTGAAGTCGGGGGCATCGATGCCGATGAACACATCGGGCTGTTCGCCGATCAGGGTCTCGATCAGCAGCTTGCGGCGCTTGAGCAATTCGCGAAGGCGCCCCAGCACTTCGACCAGGCCCATGACGGCCAGGCGCTCCATGGGGAAATAGGATTGCAGGCCTTCGGCTTCCATCAGCGGGCCGCCAACGCCGATGAACCGTACGTCGGGGTGGCGTGCCTTGATGGCACGCATCAAACCTGAACCGAGAATGTCGCCGCTGGCCTCACCTGCGACCAAGGCTACGCAAAGCCGGGCCATGTCAGCGGGTGATGCCGCGGGCAGAATTCACGATCGACTGACGGAACAGATCGACCTCGGGGTGCTTGGCGGCCAGTTCGTCCAGCTCCTTGAGCGCGTCTTCGACGGTCAGGCCCTGGCGATAGACGATCTTGTAGCAACGACGCAGCACGTGGATCACCTCATCGCTGAAACCCCGGCGGCGCATGCCTTCGAAGTTCATGCTGCGGGCTTCGGCCGGGCTACCGAACACGGTGACGAAGGCCGGGACGTCCTTGCCGATCGCCGTGCCCATGCCGGAAAACGCGTGGGCACCGATATGGCAGTATTGGTGCACCAGGGTGTAGCCGGACAGGATCGCCCAGTCGCCCACATGCACATGGCCGGCCAGGGCGGTGTTGTTGACCAGGATGCAGTGGTTGCCGATGACGCTGTCGTGGCCGATGTGGGCATAGGCCATGATCAGGTTGTGATCGCCCACGGTGGTTTCCGCGCGGTCCTGGACGGTGCCGCGGTGGATGGTCACCCCTTCGCGGATCACATTGTGGTCACCGATCACCAGGCGAGTCGGTTCACCCTTGTACTTGAGGTCCGGGGTATCTTCGCCGATCGAGGAAAACTGAAAGATACGGTTGTGCCTGCCGATGCGGGTCGGCCCTTTGAGCACAACATGCGGGCCGATAACGGTGCCCTCCCCGATTTCCACATCGGGGCCAACGATCGACCAGGGGCCGACCTCGACACCATCGGCCAGCTTGGCCGACGGGTCGATAATGGCCCGAGGATCAATCGAATTCATAGGGAGCGTTCCGCACAGGTGATTTCTGCCGAGCAAACCGGCTTGCCGTCGACCAGGGCGCGGCATTCGAATTTCCAGATCATGCTCTTGCGGCTGAGGAACTTGGCTTCCAGCACCAGCTGGTCACCCGGCAGTACCGGCTGACGGAAACGCAGCTTGTCGGAGCCAACGAAGTAGTACAGGGTGCCATCGGCCGGCTTGGCGTCAAGCATCTTGAAACCGAGGATACCGGCGGCCTGGGCCATGGCTTCGATGATCAGAACGCCCGGCATGATCGGGTGCGCCGGGAAATGGCCGTTGAAGAACGGCTCGTTGATGCTGACATTCTTGTAGGCACGAATGCTCTGGGCCTCGTAGTCCAGATCCGTCACACGGTCCACCAGCAGGAACGGGTAACGGTGAGGCAGGTATTCGCGAATCTCGTTGATGTCCATCATTTCGGGGGGGAAGCCTGTAATAAGAATAGGGAGCGCAGGTGCTGACCACACGCTCCTTTTGCAGTCCAAAGAGGAGCCAGCTAGCGACTGTTCACTCTTGCTCAGGGAATGGTATCAGCCTTCTGATGTCGGCTGGCCACCTGAGGTCACGGTATCGACGCGTTTTTCCAGCTGCTGGAGACGCTTGGCCATGTCGTCCAGGTGGCGGATACGCGCGGCGCTCTTGCGCCATTCAGCCAGTGGCTGCATGGCAGTGCCGGAAGAGTAGGCACCCGGTTCGGTGATCGAACGGGTCACCATGGTCATCCCGGACACGAAAACGTTATCACAGACATCGATATGACCAACCATGCCGACACCGCCGGCGATGGTGCAATGCTTGCCGATGCGCGTGCTGCCGGAAATCCCGACACAGGCGGCCATGGCTGTGTGCTCACCGATCTGCACGTTGTGGGCGATCTGGATCTGGTTGTCGAGCTTGACCCCGTCAGCAATCCGCGTGTCCGACAGCGCACCGCGATCGACCGCGGTATTGACACCGATTTCAACGTCGTCGCCGATGGTCACGCCACCGATCTGGGCGATCTTGCGCCATACGCCCTTCTCGTTGGCAAAGCCGAAGCCCTCACCGCCGATCACCGCACCCGACTGGATGACCACACGCTTGCCGATGGTCACATCATGGTACAGCGTGACCCGAGGAGCCAGCCAGCCGCCCTCACCGATCACGCACCGGGCACCGACCACGCAGTGCGCACCTACGCTGACATTGGCCGCGATGCGCGCACCGCTTTCGATGACCGCAAACGGCCCGATGCTGGCACTGGCATCCACCTGCGCGTCCTCGGCTACCACGGCGCTGGGATGAATACCCGCCACAGCCTTGGGTTTGGGATCGAACAGATGGGAAATGCGCGCGTAGGCCAGGTAGGGATCGGCGACGATCAGTGCATTGCCGGCAAAGCCTTCGGCGTCCGCCGCCTTCAGCAGCACCGCGGCCGCCTGGCTGTTATCCAGGAATTTGCGGTACTGCGGGTTGGCGAGGAAACTCAACTGACCGGGGCCAGCCTCCTGCAAGGTGGCCAGCCCGGTAATCTGCAGCGCCTCGGGCCCCTTGAGGGTGGCGCCGAGGGCCTCGGCCAACTGGCCTAGCGTCATGGTCACGGTCATATCAACGGGCTTGGTTCATGCGCTCGATGACCTGGCGGGTGATGTCGTACTGAGGTTTGACATCGATAACCGCGCCACGCTCAAGGACCAGGTCGTAACCGCCCTTCTTGATCACTTCCTCTACAGCGCCATCCAGCTTCGGCTTCAGCTGCTTGAGCATGTCGCGGTCGGCAACCGCCTTGGCTTCGTTCAGTTCCTTGGACTGGAACTGGAAGTCACGGGCCTTCTGCTTGAACTCGAGCTCCAGGCGCTCACGCTCCTGCTGCTGCATCTTGTCGCCGCCCTTGATCAGACGGTCCTGAATGCCCTTGGCGCTGCTTTCCAGGCTTTTCAGCTTGGTCAGCTGCGGGCCGAACTTCTTCTCGGCATCTACCGCGTACTTCTTGGCGGCATCCGATTCCAGCAAGGCCATCTGATAGTTCAGGACGGCAACCTTCATTTCGGCGAAAGCCGGGGTGGCGACCAGCGCCGCGGCCACTACGGCCAGTTGGGTCAACTTACGCACGATGAACTCCTGGATAAACCGTTGTCATTAAGCGAGGGCCGACCTCAGAAGGTCTGGCCCAGAGAGAATTGGAACACCTGGGTGTCGGCATCGTCCGGCTTCTTGACCGGCATTGCCAGGCTGAAGCTCAGCGGGCCCAGTGCGGTGATCCAGGTCACGCCCAGGCCGACCGAACTGGCCATGCCCGAGAAACCGACCTTCTCGCAATCAGGCTGGTTGCCGCAATTGGTATCGAACACGTTACCCACGTCCCAGAACACGGAGGTGCGCAGCGAACGCTGGTCCTTGACGAACGGCAGCGGGAACAGCAGCTCGACACCGCCCTGTACCAGCACGTTGCCACCGAACGGCAGCGGATCCTGGTCCGGGTCGCGCAGAGTGCCTGGTCGAGTACCGTCGCTCGGGGTACTGCGTGGGCCCAGGCTGCTGTCCTTGAAGCCACGGACCGAGTTGAAGCCACCCGCGAAGTAGTTCTCGTAGAACGGCAGGCCCGAGGTGCCGCCGTAGCCATCACCATAGCCCAGCTCGGTGTGCAGGCGCAGGGTGTAGTTGCTGCTGATCGGCTTGAACAACTGGCCGCGGTAGTCGAGCTTGTAGAACGACAGGTCGCTGCCTGGAACAGTCGATTCCAGAGTCAGGCTCTGGGAGTGACCACGGGTCGCCAGCACACCCTTGTTCAGGGTCGATTCCGACCAGCCGATCGAGGCCTTGAAGTTCAGGAAGTTGTCGCCTTCCTCTTCGAGGAAATCGAAGATTTCGTCAACGGTGTACTTGCCGGTCTTGATCTTGTCCTGCTGTACGCTCAGGCCGTAGGTCAGGCGCGAGGTCTCGCTGATCGGGTAGCCCAGGCTGACACCGGCACCGTAGCTGTCCACTGCGTAGCTGGCCACGTCGACATCGAGGTCGTCGTAGTCGGTGCTGCGGTAGAAGGCGTTGTAGCCCAGGCTCACGCCATCGGCAGTGAAGTAGGGGTCAACGAAGCCGAAGTTGTAGCGGGTCTGGTATTCCGAACGGGTCAGGCCGATGGACACCTTGTTACCGGTACCGAGGAAGTTGCTCTGGCTGATCGAACCACCGAGGATCAGGCCGGCGCTCTGGGCGAAACCGACGCTGGCGGTGATCGAGCCGGAGGCCTGTTCTTCGACGCTGTAGTTGACGTCGACCTGGTCGTCGGTGCCCGGCACCGGCGGGGTCTCGACGTTGACTTCCTTGAAGAAGCCCAGGCGTTCCAGACGGGTCTTGGACTGGTCGATCAGGTAGGTCGAGGCCCAGCCGCCTTCCATCTGGCGCATTTCGCGACGCAACACTTCGTCTTCGGTCTTGGTGTTGCCGCGGTAGTTGATGCGGTTGACGTAGGCACGCTTGCCCGGGTCGACCACGAACATGATATCGACAGTGTGGTCTTCATCGTTCGGCTGCGGCACGCCGTTGACGTTGGCGAAGGTGTAGCCTTCGTTACCCAGACGACGGGTGATCAGATCGGACGTGCTGGTCATCACCTTGCGCGAGAACACCTGGCCCGGCTGCACCAGCAGCAGCGACTTGACCTGGTCTTCCGGCACCTTCAGGTCACCGGACAGCTTCACGTCGCGAACGGTGTACTTCTCGCCTTCGTTGATGTTGACGGTGATGTAGACGTGCTTCTTGTCCGGCGTGATGGACACCTGGGTGGAAGCGATATCCATATTGATGTAGCCGCGGTCCAGGTAGTAGGAACGCAGGCGCTCCAGGTCACCGGAGAGCTTTTCGCGGGCGTACTTGTCGTCGTTCTTGAAGAACGACAGCCAGTTGGTGGTCTTCAGCTCGAACAGCTGCGCCAGGGTCTCGTCGTCGAACACGTTGTTGCCAACGATGTTGATGTGCTGGATGGCGGCGACGGTGCCTTCGTTGATCTTGATCTTCAGCGCCACGCGGTTGCGCGGCTGCGGCACCACCTCGGCGTCGACCTCGGCCGAGTAGCGGCCCTGGGCCACGTACTGGCGCTGCAGCTCGTTACGCACACCTTCGAGGGTGGCACGCTGGAAGATCTCGCCTTCGGCGAGGCCCGATTGCTTCAGGCCCTTCATCAGGTCTTCGGTGCTGATGGCCTTGTTGCCTTCGATCTCGATGCTCGACACCGACGGGCGCTCGACCACGTTGATGATCAGGACATTGCCATCGCGGTTCAGCTGGATGTCCTGGAAGAAGCCGGTCTTGAACAGGGAACGGGTCGACTCCACCAGTCGGCGATCATCGGCCTGGTCGCCGACGTTCAGCGGCAAGGCACCGAAGACACTGCCGGCGGAAACCCGCTGCAGGCCGTTGACGCGGATATCGGAGATGGTGAAGGACTCGGCGTGAACTTCAGCGATCATCAGTGCGGACATGACCGCAGTTAGCAGCAGACGTTTCATGAAGTCCTTTTATTCCAACTGGCAATAAACAGCCCGCCGCGACAAGACGGCAGGTTTCGCAATTGAGCGAAGCTTTATAGTCGACCCAGATCGTTGATCAGGGCGAGCAACATCACCCCTATGACCAAACTGATACCGATCTGGACCCCCCAACCTTGCACCCGATCCGACAGCGGACGACCGCGCGCCCACTCGACCAGGTAAAACAGCAAATGCCCCCCATCCAGAACCGGGATGGGCAGCAGGTTAAGAACCCCCAGGCTTATGCTCAGGTAGGCCAGGAAATTCAGGAAATCCCCCACGCCGGACTGGGCTGAAGCGCCCGCCACTTTAGCAATGGTTATCGGTCCGCTCAAGTTTTTTACCGAGAGCTCCCCGAACAGCATTTTCTTCAGCGATTCAAGGGTCAGGACGCTCATGTTCCAGGTGCGTGACAAGCCCTCACCTACCGCATCCAGCGGGCCGTAGCTGACTTCGCGGAGCATGCTGGCAGGCCATTCGCCACCTTTTACTCCGGCCCCCAGATAGCCGCCGGCCGCCTTGCCCTCGCCCTTGCGCGCCAGGGTGACCGGGACGTCCAGCGCAGCACCATCGCGCTCGACACGCACCACAACCTTGGCTTGCGGGCGGGCCCGCACGGCATCGACCACCTGCTGCCATTCGCTCACTGCCACGCCATCGAGGGCCAGCAGCTTGTCACCGGTTTTCAGGCCCGCGGCGGCAGCCGGGCCCTTCGGATCGATCTCGGCCAACACCGGCACGATCGCCGGGCGCCAAGGCTGCAGCCCCAGGGACTGGATCGGGTCCGGCTCGTCAGCGCCCTTGAGCCAGCTGTCCAGTTTCACTTGCAGTTGGCGCTCGGCGCTGGCGCCTTCTTCACGCACGCCAACCTGCAAGGTGCCGCTTTCGCCCAGCCGGCGAACCAGCTGCAGGTTGACTGCAGACCAACCATTGGTCGGCTTGCCGTCGATGGAGACGATTTCCTGACCTGCGGTCAGGTCCGCCGATGCTGCCAGGCTGCCAGCCTCGACCGCACCGATCACCGGGCGGACCTGCTGGGTACCCAGCATCGCCAGCACCCAGAAGAACAGGATGGCCAGCAGGAAGTTGGCAACCGGGCCCGCCGCGACGATCGCGATGCGCTGGCGCACGGACTTGCGGTTGAACGATTGCTCGACAAGCGCCGGCGGCACCTCGCCTTCGCGCTCGTCGAGCATCTTGACGTAGCCACCCAGCGGGATCGCCGCAATCACGAACTCGGTGCCATGGCGGTCATGCCAGCGCAGCAGCGGCGTGCCGAAGCCCACCGAGAAGCGCAGCACCTTGACACCACAGCGGCGTGCCACCCAGAAGTGGCCGAACTCATGGAAAGTGACCAGCACGCCCAGGGCTACGAGGGTGCCGATAATCATGTAGAGCGCTGTCATATCCATCTCCGAATGATGTTCAGCGGGCTGGCATCATGCCCAGCCCCTCGTGAACCGTGGCGGGCCTGCATCAGCGACCGTGACGCCTCAGCCACTCACGGGAAAGCTCGCGGGCACGCTGGTCGGCGGCGAACACCGCGTCCAGCGACGGCAGCGGTACGACGGGCTCCTGATCGAGCACCTGTTCGATCATACCCGCGATCTCCGGAAAGCGGATACGCCGCTGGAGAAATGCCTCGACTGCAACCTCATTGGCCGCATTGAGCACGGCCGGTGCGCTGTTGCCGGCTTCGGCAGCCTGCCGCGCCAGGCGCAGGCAAGGGAAGCGCTGTTCGTCGGGCGCCTGGAAATCCAGACGGGCTATGGCGAACAGGTCCAGCGGGGCCACCCCGGAATCGATCCGCTCGGGCCAGGCCAGGGCGTTGGCGATGGGCGTGCGCATGTCCGGGTTACCCAGCTGCGCCAGCACCGAACCGTCCACATAGTCCACCAGGGAGTGGATCACGCTCTGTGGGTGCACCACCACCTCGACCTTGGCCGGTGCGGCATCGAACAGCCAGCAGGCCTCGATCAGTTCCAGGCCTTTGTTCATCATGCTGGCCGAATCCACGGAAATCTTGCGCCCCATGGACCAGTTGGGGTGTGCGCAGGCCTGCTCCGGGGTGACGTCCAGCAGCGCCTCGACAGGGGTCTCGCGGAACGGGCCACCGGAGGCGGTGAGCAGGATCCGGCGCACGCCGACGGCACTCAGGCCGCGCGCGTAGTCGCCAGGCATGCACTGGAAGATCGCGTTGTGCTCGCTGTCGATCGGCAGCAGCACGGCGCCACTGCGCCGCACCGCGTCCATGAACAGCGCGCCGGACATGACCAGCGCCTCCTTGTTGGCCAGCAACACTTTCTTGCCCGCCTCGACCGCCGCCAGGGTGGGGCGCAGGCCGGCGGCGCCGACAATGGCCGCCATCACCGCATCCACCTCTGGCGCAGAGGCCACCTGGCACAGCCCGGCCTCGCCTTCCAGCACTTCGGTGGCACAGCCTGCCGCAACCAGGCTTTCACGCAGCCGTATGGCCGCCTCGGCGCCCGGCACCACGGCGAACGCCGGGCGGTGGCGCACACACAGGGCCAGCAATTCGTCGATACGCGAATAGCCACTCAGGGCGAAAACCTGGTAGCGGTCGGGGTGGCGCGCGATGACATCCAGCGTGCTCAGGCCAATGGAGCCGGTGGCCCCCAGCACGGTAATCCGCTGCGGACGACTCACATCACACCCCATTCAGCCGCCCACAGCAGCACGGCGAAAATCGGGATCGCCGCGGTCAGGCTGTCGATGCGGTCGAGCACCCCACCGTGACCAGGCAACAGGTTGCTACTGTCCTTGATGCCGGTACGGCGCTTGAACATGCTTTCGGTCAGGTCACCGACCACCGAAGACATGACTACCAGTGCGGCACCCAGCAGACCCAGCAGGATCTGGCCGAAGCCCCAGTCGCGACTGATGCCGACCACCAGGGTAATTGCCAGGCTGACTGCCAGGCCGCCATAGACGCCTTCCCAGCTCTTGCCCGGACTGACCTGTGGCGCCAGCTTGCGCTTGCCGAAGGCACGGCCAGAGAAGTACGCGCCAATATCGGCAGCCCACACCAGCACCATGACCGACAGGATCAGCCAGTTACCCAGCGGCCAGTGCTTGAGCAGCACCAGACCCTGCCAGGCCGGCAGCAATACCAGCAGGCCGATCAGCAACCGGCAGGCGGCACTGGCCCACAGCTCACTGCTGCGCGGGTAGGTAAGCACCAGCCAGGTGGCCAACCCCCACCAGATCACCGCGGCCCCCAGCACCCAGGGCGCCAGCTCCGGAAGGATGTACAGCAGCATCAGCGCTCCGGCGACGACCACGGCATAGGCGATGCGCAGCGGCTGGGCCATCAGCCCGGCCAGGCGCGCCCACTCCCAGGCGCCGAGGGTCACCACGAAGCCGATGAACAGGGCGAAATCCCCACCGTTGAGCAGGAAAAAGCCACCCAGCGCGACCGGCAGCAGGATCAGCGCGGTAATGATGCGTTGTTTAAGCATTAAGCACGAGCTCCAGCCTCGACCTGCTCGCTGGTCTTACCGAAGCGGCGCTGGCGCGAAGCGAAATCGGCCAGGGCGTTGCGCATGGCCTCGTGTTTGAAGTCCGGCCAGTACAGGTCGGAGAAGTACAGCTCGGCGTAGGCCAGCTGCCACAACAGGAAGTTGCTGATGCGGTGCTCGCCACCGGTGCGGATACACAGGTCCGGCAGCGGCAGCTCGCCGGTTGCCAGGCAGGTCTGCAGCAAGCCCGGGGTGATGTCTTCCGGACGCAGGTGCCCGGCTTGCACTTCCCGCGCCAGCCGCTGGGCGGCCTGGGCGATGTCCCACTGGCCACCGTAGTTGGCCGCGATCTGCAGGATGAAGCGATTGTTGCCGGCGGTAAGCGCCTCGGCTTCGCGCATGGCGGCTTGCAGCTCCGGATGGAAACGCGAACGATCACCAATGATACGCAAGCTGATGTTGTTCTCGTTGAGGCGCTTGGCCTCACGGCGCAGGGCCGAGAAGAACAACTCCATCAGCGCACCCACCTCTTCGGCGGGGCGCTGCCAGTTCTCGCTGGAGAAGGCGAACAGGGTCAGCACCTCGACCCCGGACTCGGCACAGACTTCAATGACCGCGCGAACGGCGTCGACACCCGCCTTGTGCCCGGCAACGCCTGGCAGCAGGCGTTTTTTCGCCCAGCGGTTGTTGCCATCCATGATGATCGCGACATGACGCGGCACCGAGGACGGCGCCGCTGGCTTGGTCTTTTCCATTAAAAAACCCCGGCCTTAGACGGCCATCAGGTCCTTTTCCTTGGCTTTGAAGGCGGCATCGACCTCGGCAACGTACTTGTCGGTCAGTTTCTGGATCTCGTCAGCGGCACGACGCTCTTCGTCTTCGCTGATTTCCTTGTCCTTGGTCAGCTTCTTCAGCTCGGCCAGGGCATCACGGCGCACGTTGCGCACGGCGACCTTGGCATCCTCGGCAACGCCGCTGGCCTGCTTGGTGTAGCCCTTGCGGGTTTCCTCGGTCAGGGCCGGCATCGGCACACGGATAGTGGTACCGGCGCTGGACGGGTTCAGGCCCAGGTCGGAGGTAAGGATGGCCTTCTCGATGGCGGCGCTGAGATTCTTGTCGTGGGCGACGATCTTCAGGGTACGGGCATCTTCGACGGTGATCGCGGCCACCTGGTTCAGCGGCATCTCGCTACCCCAGGCCGGGACCTTGACGCTGTCCAGGATGCTTGGGTGGGCGCGACCGGTGCGGATTGCCGCCAGGTTGCGAGCCAGGGCCTCGAGGGACTTGGTCATGCGCTCCTGCGCGTCTTTCTTGATGTCGTTGATCATGCTTGGCCTTCCTCGATCAGAGTACCTTCAGCGCCACCCACCACGATGTTCAGCAGGGCGCCAGGCTTGTTCATGTTGAATACCCGCAATGGCATCTTGTGGTCACGGCACAGGCAGATTGCGGTCAGGTCCATCACGCCCAGCTTGCGATCCAGGACCTCGTCGTAGGTCAGGTGATCGAACTTCTCGGCATGCGGGTCCTTGAATGGATCGGCAGTGTACACACCATCGACCTTGGTCGCCTTCAGCACCACGTCGGCATCGATTTCGATGGCGCGCAGGCAGGCTGCGGAGTCGGTGGTGAAGAACGGGTTGCCGGTACCGGCGGAGAAAATTACCACATCCCCGGAGTTGAGGTGGCGAATAGCTTTGCGACGATCGTAATGATCGGTGACACCGACCATGGAAATGGCCGACATGACCAGGGCCGGGATGTTCGAGCGCTCCAGCGCGTCGCGCATGGCCAGGCCGTTCATCACGGTAGCCAGCATGCCCATGTGGTCACCGGTGACACGGTCCATGCCGGCTGCGCTCAGCGCGGCGCCGCGGAACAGGTTGCCGCCACCGATCACCAGGCCGACCTGGACACCGATCCCTACCAGCTGGCCAACTTCAAGGGCCATGCGATCCAGCACTTTCGGGTCGATCCCGAAGTCTTCCGAGCCCATCAGGGCCTCGCCGCTAAGTTTGAGCAAAATGCGTTTATAGCGAGGTTGGCGACCACTCACCTGCTGAGCCATTGCGAGTCTCTCCTGCGGCGTACTTTTAGAAAATTCGTGCGGGCTGTTTACAGCCTGCTAACTGTAGCGTGACACCGCTTCGGTGCCAGCGGCGGGGCCTTATAAACCCTTCGCCGTTTTGACAAAGAGGCTGCGCGCGTGAGCGGGCAGCCTCTTTGGGGCGACAGACGGGGCTGTCTTACTGCTTGGCAGCAGCGACCTGAGCGGCAACTTCAGCAGCGAAGTCGTCGACTGGCTTCTCGATGCCTTCGCCTACTTTGAAGTAGGTGAAGGAAACGATTTCAGCGCCGGCTTTCTTGGCCAGCTCGCCAACTTTGACTTCCGGATTCATGACGAAAGCCTGCTCGACCAGCGAGGCTTCGGCCAGGAACTTCGAGATACGACCTTTGATCATGTTCTCGACGATGTTTTCCGGCTTGCCGGCGATCTTGTCAGCGTTCAGCTGCAGGAAGACGCCCTTCTCGCGCTCGATGGCTTCGGCGGAAACTTCCGACGGCAGCAGGAACTCAGGGTTCGAAGCTGCAACGTGCATGGCGATGTTCTTGGCCAGATCGACGTCGCCGCCTTTCAGGACAACGGCAGCGCCGATCTTGTTGCCGTGCAGGTAGGCACCGACAACGTCACCTTCAACGCGCACCAGGCGGCGGATGTTGACGTTCTCGCCACACTTGGCAACCAGGGCTTCACGAGCAGCTTCACGCGAGGCGATCAGCGGAGCAGCGTCGGTCAGCTTCTGGGCGAAGGCTTCTTCGATGCTGTCGGCAACGAAGTTCTTGAAGTCGTCTTGCAGGGCCAGGAAGTCGGTCTGCGAGTTCACTTCCAGCAGGACGGCGGATTTACCGTCGGTCTTGACGGCGATAGCGCCTTCAGCAGCGACATTGCCAGCCTTTTTGGCGGCCTTGATGGCGCCCGAGGCACGCATGTCGTCAATGGCTTTTTCGATGTCGCCGCCGGCCTTTTCCAGGGCCTTCTTGCAATCCATCATGCCTTCGCCGGTACGCTCGCGCAGTTCTTTTACCAGCGCTGCAGTAATTGCTGCCATTTCAAAATCCTCTTGGAAAGTTTTTCAACCATTCCACCCGTTCGTCACGGGCGTTCAATTCTGCAAATCCGCTGTGTTTATCTCAGCGGGCCCATGATGCGGGGCCGATGCTGACAGCAGGATTTCAAGGTGGCAAAAAGGGGGCAGAGCCCCCTTTTTGCGTGCCAAGTCGACGCTAGCGTCTAATTACTCGGCAGCAGGTGCAGCCGCTTCTTCAGCGTAAACTTCGGTGCCGCCGGCAACGTTGTTGCGGCCGCGGATGACAGCGTCAGCCATCGAAGTCATGTACAGCTCGATAGCGCGGATGGCGTCATCGTTACCCGGGATGATGTAGTCAACACCTTCAGGGCTGCTGTTGGTATCGACAACGCCGATAACCGGGATGCCCAGCTTGTTGGCTTCGGTGATCGCGATGCGCTCGTGATCAACGTCGATCACGAACAGAGCGTCTGGCAGACCGCCCATGTCCTTGATACCACCCAGGCTGCGATCCAGTTTTTCCAGGTCGCGGGAGCGCATCAGGGCTTCTTTCTTGGTCAGCTTGGCGAAAGTGCCGTCTTCGGCCTGGGTTTCCAGGTCGCGCAGACGCTTGATCGAAGCGCGGATGGTCTTGTAGTTGGTCAGCATGCCGCCCAACCAACGGTGGTCAACGTACGGCGAACCGCAACGAGCAGCTTGCTCGGCGACGATCTTGCCGGCGGAACGCTTGGTGCCGACGAACAGGATCTTGTTCTTGCCCTGGGCCAGGCGCTCTACGAACGACAGAGCGTCGTTGAACATCGGCAGGGTTTTTTCCAGGTTGACGATGTGGATCTTGTTACGCGCGCCGAAAATGTACTTGCCCATTTTCGGGTTCCAGTAACGGGTCTGGTGGCCGAAGTGCACACCGGCCTTCAGCATATCGCGCATGTTGACTTGGGACATGATAGTTCCTTGATAAGTCGGGTTGGGCCTCCACGTATCCCAATGACCAACCCGCGAATTCTGCAACTCGGGGCACCCAGGTCATCGTGTCGACACGTGTGTGGGTTAAGTGCTGACGGGGTCGTCCCCGAAAGCGGCGCATTTTATACCACAGACCGCGGCCAAACGGAACCCGGATACTGTTGCGTCCGTCAGCGGTTTTTGCAGCACCCCGGCTTTCGCGCCAGAATGCCAGCTATAGACAGCAGCATGAGCGTCTTTATCCCGACCGATCGGCGCCCTGCTCTGCTAGAATCCGGCCTTTCCCGTTTGTTCGCGTCGCATGCGGCGCTGTAGAGAGCCTGTAATGACCGTCACCATCAAGACCGCAGAAGACATCGAGAAGATGCGCATCGCTGGCCGCCTGGCCGCCGAAGTGCTGGAAATGATCGAAGAACACGTCAAGCCCGGTGTCACCACCGAAGAGCTGGACCGTCTGTGCCACGACTACATCGTCAACGTCCAGCAGGCCATTCCGGCGCCACTCAACTACAAGGGCTACCCGAAGTCGATCTGCACCTCGATCAACCATGTGGTCTGCCACGGCATCCCCAACGACAAGCCGCTCAAGGACGGTGACACGCTGAACATCGACGTGACCGTGATCAAGGACGGCTACCACGGCGACACCAGCCGCATGTTCCACGTCGGCACCGTGCCGGTATGGGCCGAGCGCCTGTCCAAGGTCACCCAGGAATGCATGTACAAGGCCATCGAACTGGTCAAGCCGGGCTGCCGCCTGGGCGACATCGGCGAAGTGATCCAGAAGCACGCTGAAAAGAACGGTTTCTCGGTGGTACGCGAGTTCTGCGGCCACGGCATCGGCAAGGTGTTCCACGAAGAGCCGCAAATCCTGCATTACGGCCGGGCTGGCACCGGCATGGAACTGAAGGAAGGCATGACCTTCACCATCGAGCCGATGATCAACCAGGGCAAGGCCGACACCAAGGTGCTGGGCGACGGCTGGACCGCCATCACCAAGGATCGCAAGCTCTCGGCGCAGTGGGAACACACCCTGGTGGTCACCGCGACCGGCTACGAGATCTTCACCCTGCGCAAGGACGACACCATCCCGCGCACCTCTGCCTGACCGCACTTCGACAGGCCACCCCCACGACAGGAACGTGACGCGATGCCCCAGGTGGATCCCGAGCTGTTCGACCGCGGCCAGTTCCAGGCGGAACTGGCCCTCAAGGCGAGCCCCATCGCTGCCTTCAAGAAAGCCATCCGCCAGGCCGGCGAGGTGCTCGACAAGCGTTTCCGCAGTGGCAGCGAAATCCGCCCGCTGATCGAGGCCCGCGCCTGGCTCGTCGACAATATCCTGCAACAGGCCTGGAACCAGTTCGACTGGGGCGACCAGAGCGGCATTGCCCTGGTTGCGGTGGGCGGTTACGGGCGCGGTGAGCTGCACCCGCATTCGGACATCGACCTGCTGATCTTGCTGGGTGCCGCCGAACACGAGCAGTACCGCGATGCCATCGAGCGGTTTCTTACCCTGCTGTGGGACATCGGCCTGGAAGTTGGCCAGAGCGTGCGCACCGTCGACGAGTGCGCCGAGCAGGCCCGCGCCGACCTGACGGTTATCACCAACCTGATGGAAAGCCGCACCATTGCCGGCCCCGAGGCCCTGCGCCAGCGGATGCTGGAGGTGACCAGTACTGCACACATGTGGCCGAGCAAGGATTTCTTCCTGGCCAAGCGAGCCGAACTCAAGGCCCGCCACCACAAGTACAACGACACCGAGTACAACCTCGAACCCAATGTGAAAGGTTCACCCGGCGGCCTGCGCGATATCCAGACAGTGCTATGGGTCGCCCGCCGCCAGTACGGCACGCTCAACCTGCACGCGCTGGCAGGCGAAGGTTTCCTGCTGGAAAGCGAAAACGAGCTGCTGGCCTCGTCACAGGACTTCCTGTGGAAGGTGCGCTACGCCTTGCACATGCTCGCCGGGCGCGCCGAGGACCGCCTGCTGTTCGACCACCAGCGCAGCATCGCCGCGCTGCTGGGCTACCGCGACGACAACCCCAAGCGGGCGATCGAGCAGTTCATGCAGCAGTACTACCGTGTGGTGATGAGCATCAGCCAGCTGTGCGACCTGATCATCCAGCACTTCGAGGAGGTCATCCTCGCCGATGACGACAGTGGCACCACCCAGCCTCTGAATGCGCGCTTCCGCCTGCATGACGGCTATATAGAAGCTACCCGGCCGAACGTGTTCAAGCGCACGCCGTTCGCCATGCTGGAAATCTTCGTGCTGATGGCCCAGCATCCGGAAATCAAGGGCGTACGCGCCGATACCGTGCGGCTACTGCGCGAGCACCGCCACCTGATCGACGACACCTTCCGCACCGATATCCGCAATACCAGCCTGTTCATCGAACTGTTCAAGTGCGAAATCGGTATCCACCGCAACCTGCGGCGGATGAACCGCTACGGCATCCTGGGCCGCTACCTGCCGGAGTTCGGCCTGATCGTCGGTCAGATGCAGCACGACCTGTTCCACATCTATACGGTCGATGCGCACACCCTCAACCTCATCAAGCACCTGCGCAAGCTGCAATACACGCCGGTGTCCGAGAAATTTCCACTGGCCAGCAAGCTCATGGGCCGCCTGCCCAAGCCCGAGCTGATCTACCTGGCCGGCCTGTACCACGACATCGGCAAGGGCCGCCAGGGCGACCATTCCGAGCTGGGCGCAGTGGATGCGCAGAAGTTCTGCGAACGCCACCAGTTGCCGGCCTGGGACAGCCGGTTGATCGTCTGGCTGGTGCAGAACCACCTGGTGATGTCGACCACCGCCCAGCGCAAGGACCTGTCCGACCCGCAGGTGATCAACGATTTCGCCCTGCACGTGGGCGACGAGACACGCCTGGACTACCTGTACGTGCTGACCGTGGCCGATATCAACGCCACCAACCCCAGCCTGTGGAACTCGTGGCGGGCCAGCCTGCTGCGCCAGCTGTACACCGAGACCAAGCGCGCCCTGCGCCGTGGCCTGGAAAACCCTCTGGACCGCGAAGAGCAGATTCGCCAGACCCAATCGGCGGCGCTGGATATCCTGGTGCGCGAAGGCACCGACCCGGACGACGTCGAGCAGCTGTGGTCACAGCTGGGCGATGACTACTTCCTCAAGCACACCGCTGCCGACGTGGCCTGGCACAGTGACGCGATACTCCAGCAGCCGGCCGATGGCGGGCCGCTGGTGCTGATCAAGGAAACCACCCAGCGCGAGTTCGAGGGCGGCACGCAGATCTTCATCTACGCCCCCGACCAGCACGACTTCTTCGCCGTGACGGTGGCGGCCATGTCGCAGCTGAACCTGAACATTCATGACGCGCGGATCATCACCTCGAGCAGCCAGTTCACCCTCGATACCTACATCGTGCTGGACAACGACGGCGGCTCGATCGGCGACAACCCGCAGCGGGTCAAGCAGATTCGCGACGGCCTGACCGAAGCGCTGCGCAACCCCGAGGACTACCCGACCATCATCCAGCGCCGGGTACCGCGCCAACTCAAGCACTTCGACTTCCCGCCGCAAGTGACCATCCTCAACGATGCCCAGCGACCGGTGACCATCCTCGAGATCACTGCGCCCGACCGCCCAGGCCTGCTGGCCCGGCTGGGGCGGATCTTCCTGGAATTCGACCTGTCGCTGCAGAACGCCAAGATCGCCACCCTTGGCGAGCGGGTGGAAGACGTTTTCTTCATCACCGATGCCGACAACCAGCCGCTGTCCGACCCACAGCTGTGCAGCCGCCTGCAGGAGGCCATCGTCCAGCAGCTGCAGGCCGGCCAGGCCAGCGATGCCAGCCCTACCCGCGTAACCTTTTGACGACTAGACGATTGACGAGACCTTGCGCCGATGAACCATGCCTTGACCCAGCTTCAGCCCTATCCGTTCGAGAAGCTCCGCGCCCTGCTGGGCAGCGTGAAGCCTGCGGCAGACAAACGCGCCATCGCCCTTTCGATCGGTGAGCCGAAGCACGAATCGCCGGCGTTCGTCGCCCAGGCCATGGCCGACAACCTCGACAAGCTGGCGGTGTACCCGAGCACCATCGGCCTGCCGGCCCTGCGCCAGGCCATCGGCCAGTGGTGCGAGCGGCGCTTTGGAGTACCGGCCGGCTGGCTGGACGCCGACCGCCACATCCTGCCGGTCAACGGCACCCGTGAGGCGCTGTTCGCCTTCACCCAGGCCGTGGTCAACCGCGCCGATGACGGCCTGGTGGTCAGCCCCAACCCGTTCTACCAGATCTACGAAGGGGCAGCGCTGCTGGCCGGTGCCACCCCGCACTACCTGCCGTGCCTGGAAAGCAACGGCTTCAACCCCGACTTCGACGCCGTGCCGGCTGAAGTGTGGAAGCGTTGCCAGATCCTGTTCCTGTGCTCACCGGGCAACCCCACCGGCGCACTGGTGCCGATGGACACGCTGAAGAAGCTGATTGCCCTGGCCGACGAGCACGACTTCGTGATTGCCGCCGACGAATGCTACAGCGAACTGTACTTCGACGAGGATGCCCCGCCGCCGGGCCTGCTGACGGCCTGTGCGGAACTGGGCCGCAGCGACTTCAAGCGCTGCGTGGTTTTCCATAGCCTGTCCAAGCGCTCCAACCTGCCAGGCCTGCGCTCGGGCTTCGTCGCCGGTGATGCCGAGATCATCAAGCCGTTCCTGCTGTACCGTACCTACCACGGCTGCGCCATGCCGGTGCAAACCCAGCTGGCCAGCATTGCTGCCTGGCAGGACGAGGCACATGTGCGCGAGAACCGCGACCAGTACCGCGCCAAGTACGATGCCGTGCTGGATATCCTGCAGCCGGTACTGGACGTGCAGCGCCCGGATGGCAGCTTCTACCTGTGGGCCAAGGTACCCGGCAGCGATGCCGAGTTCACCCGCGACCTGTTCGAGGCCCAGCATGTGACGGTGGTACCGGGGTCGTACCTGTCGCGTGAAGTGGATGGCCTGAACCCGGGCGCCGGCCGCGTGCGCATGGCGCTGGTTGCACCGCTGGCCGAGTGCATCGAGGCGGCGGAGCGGATTCGCGCATTCCTGCAAACCCGCTGATCGCCCGATTCGCGGGCTTGCCCGCCCCCACAGATACAGCGCAAGCCGAGAAAGCGGCGCAGTACCTGTGGGAGCGGGCAAGCCCGCGAAGGGCTGCAGAGCAGCCCCTGGGACCTACTTGACTGAACCCAGGTTCGCCTCACTCATATCCAGCTCCCCCAGCACCTGCCGCACCACTTCATCACCCACCAGATGCTGGCGATGCAGGTTATACAGTTCCAGCCGCTGCGCCCGCAGCGCCCGCAAGCGCAAACGCCGCTCCAGCAAGTCCATCTGCTCGGCCAGGGCCTTGGCCTCGGCACTGTCGTTATAGCTATCCAGTTCATCCCGATACTCAGCCATCAGCCGCGCCTTCAGCTCGGTCGCCAAGGTTGCCTGCGCGGCGTCCTGCGGCGCATTGCTGTCGATCACTTCCTCCGCCTCCAGCGCATGGATCGCCGCCTCGGCCGTGCGTCGCCACGCTTCCTGCACCTCCTGATGCAACCGCTCGTCCGGGCTTTTGGTAATACCGCGCAGCAAGATCGGCAGCGCGATGCAGGCGCTGATCAACGACAGCAGGATCACCCCGGCCGCAATGAAGATCAGCAAGTCACGCTCCGGAAAGGCCTTGCCTGCTCCGATCAGCAACGGGATCGACATCACGCCGGCCAGGGTGACCGCACCGCGCACGCCCCCCAGGGTCAGCAACCAGCAGGAACGCGCCGTCGGCATCAGCACCAGCGCGGGCTTGCCGCGCCAGCGGCGTACCACACCGATCGAGCGCCAGATGCTCTGCACCCAGATGAACCGCAACAAGATCAGCGCGGCAAAGATCGCCACTACATCCAGGCAGCGGTAGGCCAGGGTCGGCCACACAGTCGCTTCGTGGCTGACCACCGCCTTGATGATGTCTGGCAGCTGCAGGCCCAGCAGCAGGAAGATCAGGCCGTTGAAAGCGAACTCCAGCAGCGACCACACGCTGCGGTTGAGCAGGCGCGTGCTGGTCTGCCGTGGCAGCAGGTCGAGCCAGCTCTGCATCATGCCGGCCGCCACCGCCGAAAGGATGCCCGACACGCCCAGGCGCTCGGCCAGCACGTAGGCGGCAAACGGTAGCAGCAACATGAATACCACGTGGGTAGCCGGGTCGTCCCAGCCGCGGGCGATCATCCAGGCCCGCAGGCGGCCGATCAGCCAGCTCAGGGCCACGCCCACGGCCAGGCCGCCCAGGGCGACCAGCACGAAGCTGAAGCTGGCGTCGGTCAGCGAGAATACCCCGGTGATCGCCGCTGCCAGGGCGAACTTGAAGGTCACCAGGCCCGAGGCATCGTTCATCAGGGCCTCGCCCTGGAGCATGTGCATCAGCGGGGTGGGCAGGCGGTCCTGGGTAATGGCCGAAACCGCCACGGCGTCGGTCGGCGACAACACGGCAGCCAGGGCGAAGGCCACCGGCAGCGGGATGCTCGGCAGCAGCCAGTGAATGAAGTAACCGGCTCCGACCACGGTAAACAGCACCAGGCCCACGGCCAGCGCTACCACCGGCCCACGAATGCGCCACAACTCGCGCTTGGGAATGCGCCAGCCGTCGGCGAACAGCAACGGCGGCAGGAACAGGAACAGGAACAACTCGGGGTCCAGGGCCACATGCAGGCCCAGTGTCGGCCATGCGAGCAAGGCGCCGGCGGCGATCTGCACCAGCGGCAAGGGCAGCGGAATCATGCGGCCGACCAGCTTCGACACGCTGACCAGGGTCAGCAGGATGAGGACGGTGTAGGCGGACTGCATCCGGTAAGGCTTCCTTTGTGAACCAGAAACGACAACAGGGCGAAACATCGCCATTGAAACAATATGTTAGCGGTGATGGGCGATTCGGGGCCGCTGCACGATAGTCGCAGGTGGCGGATGAATATGTAACATGTTGATACCCAGCACGTGACTGACGTTGGCGAGCATCTTGCGCTAGCCAGGCTTGAACTGCTGGGATCCCGTCGTATAATCAACCTTAACGAATAACGTTAAGCATTCAGCCTCATGATTCGAAGCTTTAGCTGTGCCGACACGGAAGCACTTTTTACTCATGGAAAGACACGGCGTTGGTCAGATATCAAGTCAGTTGCGGAACGCAAACTGGCCATGCTCGATGCCGCAACAGAGCTGCGAGACCTTCGGTCGCCACCTGGCAACCGTCTCGAGGCATTGAGCGGCAACCGAGCAGGCCAGCACAGTATCCGTGTCAATGACCAATGGCGCCTGTGCTTTATCTGGACCGACAACGGGCCGATTAACGTTGAAATTGTCGATTACCACTGAGGTGCATCATGCTCAAGAACGGTATGCGTCCGATTCATCCCGGAGAAGTCCTGCGTGAGGACTTCCAGAAAGAAATGGGTTTCAGCGCCGCGGCACTGGCCCGGGCGCTAGGCGTTGCCACACCAACCGTCAACAACATCCTGCGTGAACGGGGCGGTGTTTCCGCCGACATGGCGCTGCGCCTGTCCATCTGCCTGGACACCACCCCCGAGTTCTGGCTCAACCTGCAGACCGCCTTCGATCTGCGCACCGCTGAACAGCAACACGGTGACGAGATCATCGGTTCGGTACAGCGCCTGGTCGCTTGAGACATACCTTGATCAGTAAACATGGGCACCATGGGGCGTGGCGCCGCGAGGATCGTTCCCGCATAATCCCGCGCCTGAAATCGGAAAACGGAGAGGTTGGGGCCGCCTGTGATCCCCAATGCACACAATGACCTACACGCTCTACGGCATCAAAGCCTGTGACACCATGAAGAAGGCACGTACCTGGCTCGAAGACCAGGCCATTGCCTACGAATTCCACGACTACAAGACCAAAGGCATCGACCGCGACAGCCTGAACCGCTGGTGCGACGAACACGGCTGGGAAGTCATCCTCAACCGTGCCGGCACCACCTTCCGCAAGCTGGACGACGCCAGCAAGGCCAATCTCGACCAGGCCAAGGCCGTCGAGCTGATGCTGGCCCAGCCGTCGATGATCAAGCGCCCGGTGCTCGACCTTGGCGCGCGCACCCTGGTCGGCTTCAAGCCTGACCTGTACGCCGCCGCCCTGGCCTGAGCCCCTACCCTATTTCGCACGAGGTAATCACATGTCCAATACCCTGTTCAGCCTGGCCTTCGGTGTCGGCTCCCAGAACCGCCAGGGCGCCTGGCTGGAAGTGTTCTACGCACAACCGCTGCTCAACCCGAGCGCCGAACTGGTCGCTGCAGTAGCCCCTGTTCTCGGTTATCAAGGTGGCAACCAGGCCATCGCCTTCAGCAACGCCCAAGCCGCGCAACTGGCCGAAGCCGTGAAAGGTGTGGATGCCGCCCAGGCCGCCCTGCTGACCCGCCTGGCTGAAAGCCACAAGCCGCTGGTCGCTACCCTGCTGGCCGAAGACGCCGCGCTGACCTCGACCCCAGAGGCCTACCTCAAGCTGCACCTGCTGTCGCACCGCCTGGTCAAGCCACACGGCGTGAGCCTGGCCGGCATCTTCCCGCTGCTGCCGAACGTGGCCTGGACCAACCAGGGCGCGGTCGACCTGGCCGAACTCGCTGAGCTGCAACTGGAAGCGCGCCTGAAGGGCGAGCTGCTGGAAGTATTCTCGGTGGACAAGTTCCCGAAAATGACCGACTACGTGGTCCCGGCCGGCGTGCGTATCGCCGACACCGCCCGTGTGCGCCTGGGCGCCTACATTGGCGAAGGCACCACCATCATGCACGAAGGCTTCGTCAACTTTAACGCGGGCACCGAAGGCCCGGGCATGATCGAAGGCCGCGTTTCCGCTGGCGTATTTGTCGGCAAGGGCTCGGACCTGGGCGGCGGCTGCTCGACCATGGGCACCCTGTCCGGTGGCGGCAACATCGTCATCAAGGTTGGTGAAGGCTGCCTGATCGGCGCCAACGCCGGTATCGGCATTCCGCTGGGCGACCGCAACACCGTCGAAGCCGGCCTGTACATCACCGCCGGTACCAAGGTGAACCTGCTGGACGAGAACAACCAGCTGGTCAAAGTGGTCAAGGCTCGCGATCTGGCTGGCCAGACCGACCTGCTGTTCCGCCGCAACTCGCTGAACGGCGCGGTGGAGTGCAAGACCCACAAGTCAGCCATCGAGCTGAACGAGGCGCTGCACGCGCACAACTGAGAACCCCGCAGACGCGAGCTTGCTCGCGAACAGCGGATTCTCAGCGTTTGAAATGTTAAGATCGGGTCTGGCAACACGCCAGACCCGATTTTCATTCCAGGCCCCGCGACCATGTTCCAGCCCTCCCCCTGGCGTGCCGATTTTCCCGCCATCGCCGCCCTGCAACGGCAGCACCAGACCTACCTGGACAGCGCCGCCACCACCCAGAAGCCACAAGCCCTGCTTGATGCCCTGAGCCATTACTATGGCCATGGCGCGGCCAACGTGCACCGCGCCCAGCACTTGCCCGGCGCACTGGCGACCCAGGCCTTCGAAACCAGCCGCGACAAGGTTGCCGCCTGGCTCAATGCGGCAGACGCGCGGCAGATCATCTTCACCCACGGCGCCACTTCGGCGCTGAACCTGCTGGCCTATGGCCTGGAACACCGCTTCGAGGCCGGTGACGAAATTGCCGTCAGCGCCCTGGAGCACCATGCCAACCTGCTGCCCTGGCAACAGCTGGCACGCCGGCGCAACCTGCGCCTGGTGGTGCTGCCGCTGGATGCCCATGGCCGCATCGACCTGGACCAGGCATTGCAACTGATCGGCCCGCGCACCCGAGTGCTGGCCCTGAGCCAGTTGTCCAACGTACTGGGCACCTGGCAGCCGCTACCGGCGCTGCTGGCCCATGCCCGCGCCCAAGGCGCGCTGACCGTGGTCGACGGTGCCCAGGGCGTGGTGCATGGCCGCCATGATGTGCAGCAGCTTGGCTGCGACTTCTATGTATTCTCCAGCCACAAGCTGTACGGCCCGGAAGGCGTTGGTGTGCTGTACGGCCGCAGCCAGGCGCTGGACCTGCTGCAGCACTGGCAGTTCGGCGGCGAGATGGTGCAACTGGCCGAGTACCACAGCGCCAGCTTCCGCCCGGCGCCGCTGGGCTTCGAGGCAGGTACGCCGCCGATTGCCGGGGTGATCGGCCTGGGTGCGACCCTGGACTATCTGGCCAGCCTCGATGCCCAGGCACTCGAAGCCCATGAAACCAGCCTGCACCAGCAACTGCTGCGTGGCCTGGCGGACCGCGAGGGCGTGCGCATTGTTGGCACGCCACAGGCAGCCCTTGCCAGTTTCGTCATCGAAGGCGTGCACAACGCCGACATCGCCCACTTGCTGACCGAACAAGGCATCGCCGTGCGTGCCGGGCACCACTGTGCCATGCCGCTGCTGAAGGAGTTGGGGCTGGAGGGCGCTATTCGCGTGTCGCTGGGGCTGTACAACGACAGCGATGACTTGCAGCGTTTCTTCGCGGCGCTGGATCAGGGCCTGGAGCTGCTGCGATGAACCTGCCGGCACAGGCATGTCAGGCGCTGGAGGCGTTTGAGCAAAGCAAGGGCTGGGAGCAGCGAGCACGGCTACTGATGCAGTGGGGCGACCGCCTGGACCCGCTGACTGACAGCGATAAGACCGAGGCCAACCGGGTGCATGGCTGCGAAAGCCTGGTCTGGCTTGTGGCCGAGCAGGTCGAGGGCTTGTGGCGGTTCAAGGCCAGCAGCGATGCACGCCTGTTGCGCGGGCTACTGGCGTTGTTGCTGGTGCGGGTACAGGGGTTGGCCAGTGAAGAGCTGGCCGGGCTTGATCTGCGTGAGTGGTTCACTCAGCTGGGGCTGGAGCGCCAGCTGTCGCCGTCGCGCAGCAATGGCCTGCATGCGGTGTTGCAGCGGATGGCGGAGCTGGCGTCCAACCGTTGAATCGGTGCTGGCCTTTTCGCGGGCTTGCCCGCTCCCACAGGGTCCTCATCGTTCTTGAGAGAGAAGCAGTACCTGTGGGAGCGGGCAAGCCCGCGAGAAAGCCCATGCGGTCTATTCAGGCTTGACCCGCTCCGAAGGCCGCCGCGCCCCCGCCACCAGTTTTTCCACCGCCTTGCTCGCCGCCACCATGCCAAAGGTCGCGGTCACCATCATCACCGCGCCAAAGCCACCCGAGCAGTCCAGGCGCACGCCCTCGCCGACGAAGCTTTTCTGCAGGCAAACGCTGCCATCGCCCTTGGGATAGCGCAGCTGTTCGCTGGAGAACACGCATGGCACGCCATAGTTGCGGCTGACATTGCGCGAAAAGTTGTAGTCGCGGCGCAGGGTGGAACGCACCCGCGAGGCCAGCGGGTCGTTGAAGGTCTTGTTCAGGTCGGCGATCTGGATCTGGGTCGGGTCGATCTGCCCACCGGCACCACCCGTGGTGACGATGGCGATCTTGCGGCGCCGGCACCAGGCGATCAGGGCGGCCTTGGCCATGACGCTGTCGATGCAGTCGATCACGCAATCGAGGTGCTCGGTGATGTACTCGACCATGGTGTCGCGGGTAACGAAGTCGGCCACCGCATGCACCGTGCACGCCGGGTTGATCGCCCGCAGGCGCTCGGCCATGACCTCGACCTTGGGCCGCCCCACCTGCCCTTCCAGGGCATGGGCCTGGCGGTTGGTGTTGCTGACGCAGACGTCGTCAAGGTCGAACAAGGTGATCTCGCCCACGCCACTGCGCGCCAGCGCTTCCGCCGCCCACGAGCCTACCCCGCCAATACCGACCACGGCCACATGGGCCTGGCCCAGGCGGTGCAGCCCCTGGTCGCCATACAGCCGGGCAACGCCGGCGAAGCGTGGATCTTCTGTGCTCATGCTCATACCCCAAAAAACCGGCGCGCATTATATGCCAGCGGGCCCATGGCCTGCATCGTTAGGAAAGACACTACCAACCCTGCTTTAATGTCCTATCACTTCGACACATATGGACGACAATGTCTTCACGTAAATTCGGCCTGAACCTGGTCGTGGTCCTGGCCATCGCCGCGTTGTTCACCGGATTCTGGGCGCTAATCAACCGCCCGGTTTCCGCCCCCGCCTGGCCAGAGCAGATCTCTGGCTTCTCGTACTCACCGTTCCGTCTGGGTGAGAGCCCGCAGAAGGGCCAGTACCCCAGTGACGACGAGATGCGTCAGGACCTGGAGCAGTTGAGCAAACTGACCGACAGTATCCGGATCTACACCGTGGAGGGCACCCAGGCGGATATCCCGCGCCTGGCCGAGGAGTTCGGCCTGCGGGTAACGCTGGGCATCTGGATCAGCCCGGACCTGGAGCGCAACGAGCGCGAAATTGCCACCGCCATCCAGCTGGCCAACACCTCGCGCAGCGTGGTGCGGGTTGTGGTCGGCAACGAAGCGCTGTTCCGTGAAGAAGTCACGCCGGAAAACCTGATCAAATACCTCGACCGGGTACGTGCAGCGGTCAAGGTGCCGGTAACCACCAGCGAGCAATGGCACATCTGGAAGGAAAACCCGCAACTGGCCAAGCACGTCGACCTGATTGCCGCGCACATCCTGCCGTACTGGGAGTTCGTGCCGATGAAAGATTCGGTCGAGTTCGTGCTCGACCGCGCCCGCGAGCTGAAACACCAGTTCCCACGCAAACCCCTGCTGCTGTCGGAAGTCGGCTGGCCGAGCAACGGCCGCATGCGCGGTGGTGCCGACGCCACCCAGGCCGACCAGGCCATCTACCTGCGCACCCTGGTCAACACCCTCAACCGCCGCGGCTACAACTACTTCGTCATCGAAGCCTACGACCAACCGTGGAAGGCCAGCGACGAAGGCTCGGTAGGCGCCTACTGGGGCGTGTACAACGCCGAACGCCAGCAAAAATTCAACTTCGACGGCCCGGTGGTGGCTATCCCGCAGTGGCGTGCCCTGGCGGTCGCCTCGGTGGTGCTGGCGATGATTGCCCTGATGGTACTGTTCATCGACGGTTCGGCCTTGCGCCAGCGCGGCCGCACCTTCCTGACCTTCATTACCTTCCTGTGCGGGTCGGTGCTGGTATGGATCGCCTACGACTACAGCCAGCAATACAGCACCTGGTTCAGCCTGACCGTGGGTGTGCTGCTGGCCCTTGGCGCGCTGGGCGTGTTCATCGTGCTGCTGACCGAGGCCCACGAACTCGCCGAGGCGGTGTGGATACACAAGCGCCGGCGCGAGTTCCTGCCGGTGCAGGCCGACAGCGCCTACCGGCCCAAGGTGTCGGTGCATGTGCCGTGCTACAACGAGCCGCCAGAGATGGTGAAGCAGACCCTCGACGCCCTGGCTGCACTGGACTACCCCGACTACGAAGTGCTGGTGATCGACAACAACACCAAGGACCCGGCCGTGTGGGAGCCACTGAAGGCCCATTGCGAGAAGCTCGGCGAGCGCTTCAGGTTCTTCCACGTCGCGCCCCTGGCCGGTTTCAAGGGTGGCGCGCTGAACTACCTGATCCCGCACACCGCCAAGGACGCCGAAGTGATCGCGGTGATCGACTCGGACTACTGCGTCGACCGCAACTGGCTCAAGCACATGGTGCCGCACTTCGCCGACCCGAAAATTGCCGTGGTGCAGTCGCCGCAGGACTACCGCGACCAGCACGAAAGCGCCTTCAAGAAGCTGTGCTACAGCGAGTACAAGGGCTTCTTCCACATCGGCATGGTCACCCGCAACGACCGTGACGCGATCATTCAGCACGGCACCATGACCATGACCCGGCGCAGCGTGCTGGAAGAGCTGGGTTGGGCCGAGTGGTGCATCTGCGAGGACGCCGAACTGGGCTTGCGTGTGTTCGAGAAGGGCCTGTCGGCCGCCTATGCCCACAACAGTTACGGCAAGGGCCTGATGCCCGACACCTTCATCGACTTCAAGAAGCAACGCTTCCGCTGGGCCTACGGCGCCATCCAGATCATCAAGCACCACGCCAGCGCCCTGCTACGCGGCAAGGGCAGCGAGCTGACCCGCGGCCAGCGCTACCACTTCCTGGCCGGTTGGCTGCCATGGATCGCCGATGGCATGAACATCTTCTTCACCGTCGGCGCGCTGCTGTGGTCGGCAGCGATGATCATCGTGCCGCACCGGGTCGACCCGCCGCTGATGATCTTTGCCATTCCGCCGCTGGCGCTGTTCTTCTTCAAGGTCGGCAAGATCATCTTCCTCTACCGCCGCGCGGTGGGGGTGAACCTCAAGGATGCCTTTGCTGCGGCGCTGGCGGGGCTGGCACTGTCGCATACC
Organism: Pseudomonas sp. B19(2017); assembly: GCF_002113165.1. Taxonomy (NCBI): domain Bacteria; kingdom Pseudomonadati; phylum Pseudomonadota; class Gammaproteobacteria; order Pseudomonadales; family Pseudomonadaceae; genus Pseudomonas; species Pseudomonas sp. B19(2017). The sequence continues at coordinate 46,849 of NZ_NEJR01000016.1, read as the reverse complement.
ATTGCCAAGGCGGTGCTGTACGGGTTCTTCACCAGCAGCATGCCGTTCTTCCGCACGCCGAAGAATGCCGACAGCCACGGGCTGCTGGTGGCGATTTCCGAGGCGCGGGAAGAGCTGTTCATCATGTTGCTGCTGTGGGGCGCAGCGCTGGGCATCTACCTGGTACAGGGGCTGCCGAGTTCGGACATGCGCTTCTGGGTGGCGATGTTGCTGGTGCAGTCGTTGCCTTATGTGGCGGCGTTGGTGATGGCCTTCCTGTCTTCGCTGCCCAAGCCTGGGGAAAAAGCCGCTGAGCCGCAGCAGGCCTGAGATTGCCGGGGCTGCTTTGCAGCCTATTCGCGGGCACGCCCGCTCCCATAGGTCTGTCACCGACATTCAGAGCTGTGCAGTACCTGTGGGAGCGGGCGTGCCCGCGAATGGGCCGTGCCGCCTGAAACCATTTGATATAAGATAACGCCCTCAGTTTTCCCCGCCTTGCCCCGGAGTCCCCCATGACGGCCCCAGCCGAGCTCTCGCCTACCCTTCAACTGGCCTGCGACCTGATCCGTCGCCCCTCGGTCACCCCCGTCGACGCCGATTGCCAGGAGCAGATGATGAACCGCCTGGGCGCCGTCGGCTTCCAGCTGGAACCCATGCGCATCGAGGACGTCGACAACTTCTGGGCCACCCACGGCAGCCAGGACGGCCCGGTGCTGTGCTTCGCCGGCCACACCGACGTGGTGCCCACCGGCCCGGTGCAGCAATGGCAGCATGAGCCGTTCGAAGCGCTGATCGACGCCGACGGCATGCTGTGCGGCCGTGGTGCCGCCGACATGAAGGGCAGCCTGGCCTCCATGGTGATTGCCAGCGAGCGCTTCGTGCAGGACTACCCGGACCACCGTGGCAAGGTTGCGTTCCTGATCACCAGCGACGAGGAAGGCCCGGCCCACCATGGCACCAAGGCCGTGGTCGAGCGCCTGAAAGCACGCAACGAGCGCCTGGACTGGTGCATCGTCGGCGAACCCTCCAGCACCACCCTGCTGGGTGACGTGGTCAAGAATGGCCGCCGCGGCTCGCTGGGCGCCAAGCTCACCGTGCGCGGCAAGCAGGGCCATGTGGCCTACCCGCACCTGGCGCGCAACCCGATCCACCTGGCCGCGCCGGCCCTGGCGGAACTGGCAGCCGAGCACTGGGACGAAGGCAATGCGTTCTTCCCGCCGACCAGCTTCCAGATTTCCAACCTCAACTCCGGCACCGGCGCCACCAACGTGGTCCCGGGCGAGCTGACTGCACTGTTCAACTTCCGCTTCTCCACCGAGTCCACCGTCGAAGGCCTGCAGGCGCGGGTGTCGTCGATCCTCGACAAGCATGAGCTGGACTGGTCGATCGACTGGGCGCTGTCGGGCCTGCCGTTCCTCACCGAACCGGGCGAGTTGCTGGACGCCGTCTCGGCCAGCATCAAGGGCGTCACCGGCCGCGACACTCAGCCGTCCACCAGCGGCGGTACCTCCGATGGCCGTTTCATCGCCACCATGGGCACCCAGGTGGTCGAACTCGGCCCGGTCAACGCCACCATCCACCAGGTGGATGAGCGGATCCTGGCCAGCGACCTCGACCTGCTGACCGAAATCTACTACCAGACTCTGGTCCGGTTGCTCGCCTGATGCTCGCCTGCCCTCTTTGCCAGGCGCCGCTGAGCCGGCTCGACAACGGTGTGGTGTGCCCGGCCGGCCACCGCTTCGACCGCGCCCGCCAGGGTTACCTGAACCTGCTGCCGGTGCAGCACAAGAACAGCCGCGACCCGGGTGACAACCAGGCCATGGTCGAGGCCCGCCGCGACTTCCTCGACGCTGGCCACTATGCGCCGGTGGCCTGCCGCTTGGCCGACCTGGCCGCCGAGCGCCAGCCTGACGCCTGGCTGGACATCGGCTGCGGCGAGGGTTACTACACCGCGCAGATCGCCCAGGCCCTGCCAACTGCCGACGGTTATGCCCTGGACATCTCCCGCGAGGCGGTCAAGCGCGCCTGCCGCCGTGCGCCGGAAGTCACCTGGATGGTCGCAAGCATGGCCCGTGTGCCGCTGGCGGACGCCAGCTGCCAGTTCATCGCCAGCGTGTTCAGCCCGCTGGACTGGGCCGAGGCCAAGCGCCTGCTCAGCCCCGGCGGCGGCCTGATGCGGGTCGGCCCCACCAGCGGCCACCTGATGGAACTGCGCGAAGTGCTCTACGATGAAGTACGCCCTTACGCCGACGACAAACACCTGGCCCTGGTCCCCGAAGGCATGGTCCATGCCCACAGCGAAACCCTGGAGTTCCGCCTGAGCCTGGCCGCGCCCAAGGCCCGTGCCGACCTGCTGGCCATGACCCCGCACGGCTGGCGCGCCAGTGCCGAAAAGCGTGCCCGGGTGATCGACCAGCCCGAGCCGTTCGAGGTCACGGTTTCCATGCGTTATGACTATTTCGTGCGCCAAGACTGAGCACACCCGGAGCCCTTATGCGCCAACCTGATATCGAGATCTACCTGAAGGACACCGACGTCGACCACAAGCAGATTGCCGAGTGGCTCGCCCAGGCGATTGGCCCGTGCAGCGAATGGAAGCAGAAAGGCCATACCTTCAAGTGCCAGGCCGGTAACATTCCGGTCACTTGGCTACCCAAGGCTGTAGGGAAATGGAACAGCCTGTACCTGGAAAGCGACCAGACGCCGTGGGCCGATGACGTTGCCTGCGCCCGCGCCGCATTTGCCGCACTGGGTGTGGAAGTGCGCTGCGCGCCAGGTGGCTGGGTGGAGGAAGATGGGGAAGAAGATGCCGACCGCTGGGTGCGCATCAGCGCCGACGGTGAAGAGGAAATCACCTGGCGCACCTGAATGCAGTGCATTCATTCTTTGTGGGAGCCCGGCTTGCCGGCGATTCAGGCAACACGGTGCCTGGCACCGGCTTCGCCGGTGATCGCCGGCAAGCCAGCCCCCACAACAAGCCTTACAGCATGAGGCTCAGAGGCCCACTACGTCTTCGGCTTGCAGGCCTTTCTGGCCCTGCACGCAGGCGTATTCCACCCGCTGTCCTTCGACCAGGGTACGATGCCCCTCACCGCGGATCGCCCGATAGTGGACGAATACATCCGCACCACCTTCGCGCTGAATGAAGCCATAACCCTTGGCATCGTTGAACCACTTTACATTCCCAGTCTCACGAGACGACATCTGAACTACTCCGGATTTTTATTGTGAAGATCGCCTTGTAGACACAGGGGTCTGCTCCCTGTGTCGACGCCGCTTGCGCAAATATCTTGCAAGTGGCAGGCCGAGTATATGACACAGAACAAAAAAATTTGATGACCGTCGCGCCGTTCGGCGATTTTTGCTGAACTTGCGCGGATACGGCAGACTAATTGGCTGGATACCCCTCTGAACATCACACCCAGGGCACACACCCCATGACCCGTTCCCCCCTGCGCCGCCTGATCTTCGGCGCCCTGCGTCGCCTGTTGTACCTGTGGGTGCGCTCCGAGACCATCAACCAGTCCTCCCTCACCCTCAAGCTCGACCGCAGCCGCCCGGTGTTCTATGCCCTGCCCACGCCCGCACTTACCGACCTGGCCGTGCTCGACCATGAATGCACCAAGGCGGGCCTGCCGCGCCCGGTGCTGCCGGTGGCGGTTGGCCCGCTGCAGGAACCGGCCGCCTTCTTCTATCTGACCCCGGACCCGGACTGGCTCGGCCGCCATGACAAGCGCGGCGCCCCGCCCACCCTGGAGCGTCTGGTCGCCGCCGTCAGCCAACATGCCGAAGAAGATGCGCAGATCATTCCGGTCAGCGTGTTCTGGGGCCAGACCCCGGCCAGTGAGTCCAGCCCGTGGAAGCTGCTGTTTGCCGACAGCTGGGCGGTTACCGGGCGCCTGCGCCGGCTGCTCACCGTGTTGATCCTGGGGCGCAAGACCCGGGTACAGTTCTCCGCGCCCATTCACCTGCGCGAACTGGTCCAGCACAACAAGGGCCACGAGCGCACAGTGCGCATGGCCCAGCGCCTGATGCGCGTGCACTTTCGCAACCTCAAGACTGCCGTCATCGGCCCCGACATCTCGCACCGGCGCAACCTGGTCAAGGGGCTTATCCACGCGCCCCAGGTGCGCCAGGCCATCGTCGAGGAAGCGCAGCGTGGAAACCTGCCGCTGGCCAAGGCCGAAGCCCAGGCTCTGCGCTACGGCAACGAGATTGCCTCGGACTACACCTACACTGCCATCCGCTTCCTCGAAGTGGTGCTGAGCTGGTTCTGGAACAAGATCTACGACGGCATCAAGGTCAACCATATCGAGCAGGTGCAGGGCATCGCCCCCGGCCACGAAGTGATCTACGTACCGTGCCATCGCAGCCACATCGACTACCTGCTGCTGTCGTACCTGCTGTTCCGCAACGGCCTGACCCCGCCGCACGTGGCGGCAGGCATCAACCTCAACATGCCGCTGGTGGGTAACCTGCTGCGCCGTGGCGGTGCGTTCTTCATGCGCCGCACGTTCAAGGGCAACCCGCTGTACACCGCGGTATTCAACGAATACCTGCACACCCTGTACACCAAGGGCTTCCCGGTCGAGTACTTCGTCGAAGGCGGCCGCTCGCGCACCGGGCGCATGCTGCAGCCGCGCACCGGGATGCTGGCCATTACCCTGCGCAGCTTCCTGCGCTCGTCACGCACGCCGATCGTGTTCGTACCGGTGTACATCGGCTACGAACGCGTACTCGAAGGCCGCACCTACCTGGGCGAACTGCGCGGTGCCAGCAAAAAGAAAGAGTCGATCTTCGATATCTTCAAGGTGTTCGGCGCGCTCAAGCAGCGCTTTGGCCAGGTGTACGTCAACTTCGGCGAACCGATCCGCCTGGCCGGCTTCCTCGACCAGCAACAGCCCGGCTGGCGTGAACAGGACCACGGCCCGCAGTACCGCCCGGCCTGGCTCAACGCCGCCACCAGCCGCCTGGGCGAAACCGTTGCCCGCCACCTCAACGAGGCAGCCGCGATCAACCCGGTCAACCTGGTAGCCCTGGCGTTGCTGTCCACCAGCCGCCTGGCCCTGGACGAGCGCGCCCTGACCCGCGTGCTCGACCTGTACCTGGCCTTGCTGCACCAGGTGCCTTACTCGCCGCACACCACCCTGCCCGAAGGCGACGGCCAGTCGCTGATCGAACACGTGCGCGGCATGAACCTGGTGGCCGAGCAGAAGGACGCCCTGGGCCGCATCCTGTACCTGGATGAAGGCAACGCGGTACTGATGACCTATTACCGCAACAACGTGCTGCACATCTTCGCCCTGCCGGCACTGCTGGCCAGCTTCTTCCTCAGCAGCTCGCGCATGAGCCGAGAACTGCTGGGCCAGTATGTGCATGCCATGTACCCTTACCTGCAGGCCGAACTGTTCCTGCGCTGGTCGCCGGAGCAACTGGATGCAGTGATCGACCAGTGGCTGGCCGCGCTGGTCGGGCAAGGGCTGCTGCGCCAGGACAACGACACTTACATTCGTCCGGCGCCCAGCTCGCGGCAGTTCGTGTTGCTGACCCTGCTCGCCCGCACCATCACCCAGACCCTGCAGCGTTTCTACATGGCTACCTCGCTGCTGCTCAACAGCGGGCAGAACAGCCTGAGCGCCGAAGAGCTGGAAGACCTTTGCGTGATGATGGCCCAGCGCCTGTCGATCCTGCACGGCCTGAATGCCCCGGAGTTCTTCGACAAGACCCTGTTCCGCCACTTCATCCAGACCTTGGTCGAGCAGGGTGTGCTGCACGCCGACGCGCAAGGCAAGCTGGGTTATCACGACAAGCTCGGCGAGCTGGCCGAGGGCGTGGCCAAGCGTGTGCTGTCAGCGGAGCTGCGGCTGTCGATCCGTCAGGTGGCGTTGCACCGGGAGGACGGGCTGGAGACCTCTTGCCTCTGATGGGTGTACGTCACAGGCTCTGCAAGGCTGACGACAAGCACTGCCGCTAATGATTGACAAGCCTTCATCAGCCGCGAAAATCCGCAAGACTATCCATCTACAAGGAAAGCTCCATGATCCGCACTTCCCTGCGCTTCACCACCCTGTGCGCCGGCCTGATGCTGTCGGCCAGCGCCCTGGCCCTGTCGCTGGGCGACCTGAGCCAGAAGGACGCCACCGGCGGCCTGAAAGATGCCCTGACCCAAGGCGCACAACTGGCGGTCAAGCAGCTGAGCACCCCGGGCGGTTTCAGCAACAACCCGGACGTGCGCATCGAACTGCCGGGCAATCTTGGCAAGGCGGCCAAAGCGATGAAGATGTTCGGCAAGGGTGAACAGGTCGAAGCACTGGAAACCAGCATGAACAAGGCCGCCGAAGCTGCCGTGCCGCAGGCCCAGGCGATTCTGGTGGATGCCGTGAAGAACATGAGCGTGACCGACGCCAAGGGCATCCTCAGCGGCGGCGACGACTCGGCCACCCAGTACCTGAACAAGAGCAGCCGCGAGCAGATCCGCGCCAGGTTCCTGCCGATCGTCAAGCAGGCTACCGACAAGGTTGGCGTGGCCCAGCAGTACAATGCCTTCGCTGCACAAGCCAAAGGCCTGGGGCTGGTCAAGGATGACGCCAATATCGAGAACTACGTGACCGAGAAGGCACTGGATGGCCTGTTCGAGATGATTGCCAAACAGGAACAGAGCATTCGCCAGAACCCGGCTGAAGCGGCTACCAGCCTGGCCAAGAAGGTCTTCGGCGCCCTCTGATTCCGGTTGTCGCAATTCCCTGTAGGAGCAGCCTTGTGCTGCGAAGAGGCCGGGGCAGCAAATGAAAATTCATGTTGCTGTACCGGCCTCTTCGCAGCACAAGGCTGCTCCTACAGGGCGGTGAAAGCCGCTAGGCTTTCTTCACCCTGAACCACGCCGCATACAACGCCGGCAGGAACAACAGGGTCAGCACCGTGGCGACGATCAAACCACCCATGATCGCCACCGCCATCGGCCCGTAGAATACGCTACGCGACAACGGAATCATCGCCAGCACCGCCGCCAGCGCAGTCAGCACGATTGGCCGGAAGCGCCGCACCGTAGCTTCGATGATCGCCTGCCAGCGCTCCATCCCCGCCGCGATATCCTGCTCGATCTGGTCCACCAGGATCACCGAGTTGCGCATGATCATTCCCGCCAGGGCAATGGTGCCGAGCATGGCGACAAAGCCGAACGGCTGACGGAACACCAACAGGAACAGGGTCACGCCAATCAATCCCAACGGCGCGGTGAGGAACACCATCACCGTGCGCGAGAAGCTGCGCAGCTGAATCATCAGCAAGCTCAGCACCACCACCACGAACAATGGCATACCGGCATTCACCGACTTCTGCCCACGCTCGGAGTCCTCCACGGTACCACCCACCTCCAGCAGGTAGCCGTCGGGCAGCTTGGCGCGGATCTCCTGCAGGGTCGGCAGAATCTGCTTCACCAACGTCGCCGGTTGCTCCTTGTCGTAGATATCGGCACGCACGGTCACGGTCGGCAAGCGGTTGCGGTGCCAGATGATGCCCTCTTCAAAACCGTACTCCAGGGTCGCCACCTGCGACAGCGCCACGCTCTGGCCGTTGTCGGTCGGCAGTGCCAGGCTGCCGAGGTTGCCCAGCTCGCTGCGCTCCTTCTGCGTGCCACGCAGCAGGATCTCGATCAGCTCGTTGTCCTCACGGTACTGGCTGACCGTGGTACCGGTCAGCGAGCTTTGCAGGAAGCTGGACAGGTGTGCGGTGCTTACGCCCAGGGCGCGGGCACGGTCCTGGTCGATCTCCAGGAACACCGCCTTGCTCGGTTCTTCCCAATCCAGGTGCACGTTTACCACATGCGGGTTCTCACGCACCTTCTCGGCCACTTCACGGGCCAATGCACGGGCCTTCTCGATATGCTCACCAGTCACCCGGAACTGCACCGGGTAGCCCACGGGCGGGCCGTTTTCCAAACGGGTAACCCGCGCGCGCAGGTCAGGGAACTGCTGGTCCACGGTGCTGATCAGCCAGCTGCGCAGGCGCTCACGGTCTTCCATCGACTTGGCCAGCACCACGAACTGGGCAAAGCTGGCCGCCGGCAGTTGCTGGTCCAACGGCAGGTAGAAACGCGGCGAACCGGTGCCCACGTAGGCCACATAGTTGTCGATGCCGTCCTGCTGCTTGAGCAACACCTCCAGTTGCTTGACCCGCTCGGCGGTGTTGGCCAGCGAGGCACCTTCGGCCAGTTTCAGGTCGACCATCAGCTCCGGGCGCCCGGAGGCCGGGAAGAACTGCTGGGGCACAAAACGGAACAGCAGGATGCTGCCGACAAAGGCGGCAATGGTCAGCAGGATCACTGTCTTGCGCCGCCGCACGCACCATTCCACAACGCGTCGTACCCGCTGATAGAACGCTGACGCATAGGGGTCTGGCGCGTAGCCATCCTCGCCGTGGCGCGCCTCACGTATCCTGGCCAGGTCCGGCAACAGGCGCTCGCCCAGGTAAGGCACGAACACCACGGCTGCCACCCAAGAGGTCAGCAAGGCGATAGTGACCACCTGAAAGATCGAGCGGGTGTATTCACCGGTGCTGGAGGCCGCCGTGGCAATCGGCAGAAAGCCCGCCGCGGTGATCAGGGTGCCGGTGAGCATCGGGAAGGCAGTGCTGCTCCAGGCGTAGCTGGCCGCCTTGAGGCGGTCGTAGCCCTGCTCCATCTTGATCGCCATCATCTCCACGGCAATGATCGCATCATCCACCAACAAACCCAGGGCCAGCACCAGTGCGCCAAGGGAGATCTTGTGCAGGCCGATGCCGAAGTAGTGCATGGCGGCGAAGGTCATGGCCAGCACCAGCGGGATGGCCAGCGCCACCACCAGGCCAGTACGCAGGCCCAGGGAGAAGAAGCTCACCAGCAACACGATGACCAACGCTTCGACCAGCACCTGGACGAATTCGCCCACGCCAGCCTTGACCGCCGCCGGCTGGTCCGAGACCTTGCGCAACTCCATACCGGCCGGCAGGCTGCGTGCCAGGCGTTCGAACTCGCTTTCCAGGGCCTTGCCCAACACCAGGATGTCACCGCCGTCCTTCATCGACACCGCCAGGCCGATGGCATCCTCGCCCATGAAGCGCATGCGCGGTGCGGGTGGGTCGTTGAAGCCGCGGTGCACCTCCGCCACATCGCCTATGCGGAAAGTGCGGTCACCGACGCGAATGGGGAACTGGCGAATCTGCTCGACGCTGTCGAAGCGCCCGCTAACCCGCAGTTGCAGGCGCTCGCTGGGCGTCTCGTAGAAGCCGGCGGTGCTCACCGCGTTCTGCTCGCGCAGGGCCTGCTGCACAGCCTCCAGCGGCACGCCGAGGGTGGCCAGCTTGAGGTTGGACAGCTCGATCCAGACTTTTTCGTCCTGCAGGCCGATCAGCTCGACCTTGCCCACGTCCTTGACCCGCTGCAGCTGGATCTGGATACGGTCGGCGTAGTCCTTGAGCACCGCGTAGTCGAAGCCCTCGCCGGTCAGCGCGTAGATGTTGCCAAAGGTGGTGCCGAACTCGTCGTTGAAGAACGGGCCCTGGATTTCCGGCGGCAAGGTGTGGCGGATGTCCGCGACCTTTTTGCGGATCTGGTACCACAGCTCGGGAATGTCCTTGGAATGCAGCGAGTCGCGGGCCATGAAGGTGACCTGCGATTCGCCAGGGCGAGAGAACGAGACGATCCGCTCGTACTCGCCGGTTTCCATCAGCTTCTTCTCGATGCGCTCGGTGACCTGGCGCGACACTTCCTCGGCGGTAGCACCGGGCCATAGGGTACGGATGACCATGGCCTTGAAGGTGAACGGTGGGTCTTCGCTCTGGCCGAGCTTGGTGTAGGACATGGCGCCAATGGCTGCCAGCAGGATCATCAGGAACAGGACGATCTGGCGGTTGCGCAGCGCCCAGGCAGAAAGGTTGAAACCCATCGGGACTTACTCCTTGGCCGTCAGGTTCACTACGCGGTTGGTACGGTCCACGGGGCGTATCTCCTGGCCCTCGCGCAATACATGGCCTCCCGCTGCGACGACCCAGTCGCCGGGGGCGAGGCCTTCGAGCACGGGTACGCTGTCGGCGCCGTAGGCCCCCAGGCGTACCACTGCCCGCTCCAGGCGGCTGTCTTTGTTGACCCGCCAGACGTAGGCCTGGCCGTTTTCCGCAGTGACTGCCGACAGGGGAACCGCCAGCGGGATCACCCCTTCGTGGGCGATGAACACCCGGGCGCTCTGGCCCAACTCCGCCGGTGTAGCGGCCGAGGTAAAGGCAATGCGGGCAGCGAAAGTGCGCGAACGCGGGTCGGCGGCCGGTGACAGCTCGCGGATCCGCCCCTGGAAGCGCTCATGCGGGTGCGACCATAGCTCAACGCTCACCGGCTGCCCCACGGCAAAGCGGGCGAACTGCTGCTCCGGCAGACCGATGACTACTTCCCGCTCGCCATCGGCGGCCAGGGTGAACACAGTCTGCCCTGCAGCAACCACCTGGCCCACTTCGACCTGGCGCTTGGCTATTACCCCGGCTTGTGGTGCGCGCAGCACAGCATATTCGGCCTGGTTGCCAGCCACGTCGAACTCGGCCTTGGCCTGTTTCAGCCTGGCCAGGCCGGCGCGGTAGAGGTTTTCGGCATTGTCGTACTGGGAATGGCTGACCATCTGCCGGTCAAGCAGCTTCTGGTAGCGGTCGCGCTCGGCGCGCACCAGCGAAAGGTTGGCTTCGGCGGCCGTCAACTGAGCACGGTTGGCTTCCAGTTGCAGGCGCACGTCCTGCGGGTCCAGTTCGGCCAGCGGCTGGTCGGCCTTGACCCGCTGCCCCTCCTCGACCAGGCGTTTGCTGACCTTGCCGCCAATGCGGAAAGCCAGTTCCGGCTCGAAGCGCGCACGCACTTCGCCGGGGTAACTGTCGGCAGCGGCTTCGGCCGGCTGCGGCTGCACCACCAGCGCCGGGCGCGGCGCAGCCGGTGGGGCGGTTTCCTGGCCGCACGCTGTCAGGAACAGCACGGCAGCGGCAGGCAGAGCGATGGACAAGGCATGGCGCAACATGATGAATCCTTTCCCAGAGAGCACATCGAATATTTATACTGGCAAGTATATTAAATCAGGCAGTCGGAGCCGGGAAGGGTGCGCGGCGGTTTTTAAAAGGAAGGGCTCGAACCTTGCGGGTTCGCCCGAATGGCACCTGACCCGTTAAGATGGGCGACTCTTCAACCAGATGCAGACCACAATGTCCAACGACGCACCCATCGGCCCGGGCCGGCCCAAGGACCTGGCCAAGCGCGAGGCAATTCTCGAAGCAGCCAAAGCCCTTTTCCTCAGCCTCGGCTACGCCAACACCAGCATGGATGCGGTCGCTGCGGCGGCAGGTGTTTCGAAGCTCACCGTGTACAGCCACTTCACCGACAAGCAGACGCTGTTCTGCTCGGCGGTCATGGCTACTTGTCAGTTGCAGTTGCCCGACCTGCTGTTCGAGTATCCCGAAGGGGCGCCAGTGGAAGAGGTGCTACTGACCATTGCCCGTGGCTTCCAGGCGCTGATCAGCAGTGACGAAGCGGTCAAGCTCAGCCGCCTGATCATGGCCCAGGGCAGCCTCGACCCGAGCTTTGGCGAGTACTTCTACGAGGCCGGTCCCAAACGTGTGCTGGCGGGGATGGAAGCGCTGCTGCGCGGGGCGGATGAGCGTGGGTTGCTGCGTATCGACAACCCGCTGCGGGCGGCGGAGCACTTCTTCTGCCTGGTCAAGGGGGCGCCGGATTACCGCTTGCTGCTGGGGTGTGCGGGGCCGCTGGACGGTGATGAAGCCGAAGCGCATGTGCGCGAAGTGGTGGGGGTGTTCTTGCGGGCGTTCCGGCCCTGATATCAGGCTGCCTGTGCGGGCCTCTTCGCGGGTAAACCCGCTCCCACAGGGTCGATGTGATCTTGAAGTTTGTACAGCACCTGTGGGAGCGGGTTTACCCGCGAAGAGGCCCGAACAGGCATAGCCAAATCAGGCCTTGAGGGCCTTCTTCGGATAAATGTCATACCGGCTCGACTTGCCCTCCAGGCTATGGCTAGGCTTCGGCCCTTCGATAATCGGCGCCTTGCGCGGCCGCTTCACCACCACCCGGTGGCTGGCCAGCGCCAAGGCGGCTTCGAGCAGGGCCGGGGCGTCCAGGTCATCACCGACCAAGGGCCGGAACACGCGCATTTCCTTTTTCACCAGCGCGCTCTTGTCGCGGTGCGGGAACATCGGGTCGAGGTAGATCACCTGCGGCGCCTCGCCTTCCCAGGCGCGCATGCGTTCGATGGCGTTGCCGGTCAGCAGGCGCATGCGCCCGACAATCGGCCCCACCTCTTCATCCGTACGGGCGCGCGCCAGGCCATCCTCCAGCAACGCAGCAATCAGCGGCTGGCGCTCGATCAGGGTCATCTGGCAACCCAGGCTGGCCAGCACGAACGCATCCTTGCCCAGCCCCGCCGTGGCATCCAGCACCTGCGGCCGCACGCCCTGGGCGATACCCACCGCCTTGGCGATCATCTGCCCGTTGCCACCACCAAACTGGCGCCGGTGCGCGGCCTGGCCTTCGACGAAGTCCACTCGCACCGGCCCCGGTGCCTGCGGGCCCAGTTGCTGGATCTGCAAGCCATCAACACCCACCTGCACGGCAAACCCGGCAGCCTCGTCCTGCAGCGGCAGCGCCAGGCGCTCGGCCCATGCGGCGGCCTGCGCCTCGAATTCAGCCGACAGCGCCTCGACCCGGATACCTGTGCCCTGCTCTTCCATCATTCACACCTAGAAATTGAACCCAGCCCCTCATGTATCGACCGCCACGGCCGATACAGGCAATATCCCGCTATTCTGCCAGAGCACAACGCGCGCGACTGCCATGTCAGATACTCTTCCCATCGGCTTGACCTATTTGTCGCCTGTCGGCAACTACAGCCAGCGCAACACCCAGGCACTCGGCGGCGTCAGTCACCTGTGGCAGGATTTCTTTGCCCGGGCCATGGCCGAGCGGCAGGAAGAGCCGGTAGACAGCGTCAGCCAGTCGTTCGTGCAATACGACCAGAGCAGCGGCGAGCCGATCGGCGGCGCCCGTGCACTGGCCCTCATCGACGCTCAGCGTGCCTGCCCGGTGCATGACACCATCGTGGCACCGCCCGAGCCCCTGTTCCTGCCCAAGGCAGAACTCGAAGCCAACCTGCTGCCGCCTGCCCCCGAGCCGTTCAGCGCAGTCGAACTGATCGAGCAGCAGCGCCAGCTCGATATCAGCAACAGCTGGCTGCGCCCGGTGGTGATGAGCCAAGGTCACCCGATCGCCGAGCCCGGCCCAGGCCCGACCCCACGCTCGCTGTTCCTGCCGATCGCCGAGCTGGAAAGCAACCTGCTGGACCCGGCCCCGGAACCATTCGACGCCACCACCCTGGCCAAACAGCAGAACGACCTGGCGTTCGACATCCACTGGGCACGCCCGGTAGTGCTGAACAACGTCCGCGCGTACGCCTGAGGCTAACGACAGACCTGCCAACGTCCCATGTCCAGATGGAAGTGGTTGTGGTGCGCGGCGTTGTAGTCCGGCCCCAGTACCGTGCTGAAGCGCTTGCAAGCCGCCTGCTGCACTTCGCGCAGGAATTGCGCCTTCTGCCCGCCCGCCTGCCAGTCACGCGCCAATACGATGCGTTGGCCGTCCTGCAGGCGAAAACCGCTGATGTCCAGGGCATTGGCCGTGGCGTGCTGGCTCAGGCGGCCTTCTTTACGGTGGTAGACGTTGCGACAGGCAAAGCTGCCTTGATGGTCGACCTGTGTCACCGGCTGGCCCAGTACCCTGTGTGCGACAGGTTGCAAGCCATGCCTTTCGAACAGCGCATAGGCCACCGCCAGCGGGCAACTGGCCAGGAAGCTGCTGCTGAGGCGCGCCTGGCCACCTTCTATACGCCATACATTTTGCAGCGGACAATTGGCCGAGGCCGGGCTGTCGGCCTGTGCCCGGTAGCGCAGCTGGCTGCTTTCCAGTGCCTGACGGCACAGGGCCGGGTCATCACGCAACCGTGCAAGCTTGTAAGTGGTCAGCAGATTGGGCGGTTGGCGCACGTCCAACGGCGCCCAAGGGTTCCAGACTGCGGGCAGGCGCCAGCCAAAGTGCCAGGCCAGGCCGGCCAGTAACAGCAGACCTGCCAGCAGCACCAGCACGGCCCGCATCAGCGGCGGAACAGGTCGTTGAGCTGGGCAAACGGCAGCGCTTGCTCGCCGTAACCGAAGGTGCCCGCATCTCGAACTTCCAGCGCGGCACGATGCAACGCCCCGAGGGCCGCACGCGCCAGTGACGAGCCGACGCTGATACGACGCACGCCCAGGTCCTGCAACTGGTTGACGCTCAGCGATACGCCAGCCATGCCCATCAGTACATTGACTGGCCGCGGCGCGACGGCCTGCACCACTGCGCGGATTTCCTCGACCGTACGCAGCCCGGGTGCGTAGAGGACGTCAGCGCCGGCTTCGGCGTAGGCCTGCAGGCGCAGGATGGTGTCATCCAGGTCCATGCGCCCGTGCAGCAGGTTTTCTGCCCGGGCGCACAGGGTGAACGGGAACGGCAGGCTACGGGCGGCCTGCACGGCGGCGCGCACGCGCTCCACGGCCAGGCCGAAGTCATGGATGGGCGCATCGCTACGGCCACTCGCATCCTCGATAGAGCCACCGACCAGGCCGACTTCGGCTGCCCGCAAAATGGTCTGGGCGCATTCCTCGGGCAGGTCGCCAAAGCCGTTCTCCAGGTCGGCGGCCACCGGCAAAGGGGTCGCATCGACAATCTCGCCAGCATTATCGAGGGTATCGTCCAGGCTCAAGGCGCCTTCGGCGTCCGGACGACCCAGGCGGAAAGCCAGGCCTGCACTGGTAGTGGCCAGCGCCTCGAAGCCCAGGCTGGCCAGTAACTTGGCCGAACCGGCATCCCATGGGTTGGGGATGACGAAGGCGCTGTCGCGCTCGTGGAGGGCCTTGAAGGCTTCGGCTCGCAGGGTTTGCACATCCATGGTTCAACCTCCGGCAGTCAGGGAATGGTCAGAGTAGCCCCAGTTGTTCGACCTCGGGGGTGCGCGGCAATTCCGGCAGTGCCGCAAGGCCGGGCAAGCGCTGCATCAGGCGTTGGTGAAAGCGCTGGGCCAGCGCCGCGGCCAGGCGGTTGTCCGAGGTGTGCAGGAAGATGTAGGGGTTGCGGCCTTCGTCGATCCAGGCGGCGACCTTGTCTACCCAGGGGGTAAGGAAGGCCTCGTTGGCCTCCAGCTGCGGATGGCCGATGAAGCGCACCTGCGGATGCTGGCTGAAGGCCGCCGGGCGTGGCGGCACCTTGGGCTTCTTCGCCTGCGCATGCAGCACGGCGGGGTCGCGTGAGGTGCAACTGAACAAGGCGCGCGGGTCGAGGCAGATACGCTCCACGCCACGATTATGCAGCAGCCGGTTGAGCAGCAGCTCTTCTTCACCCTTGGCGAAGAATGCCTGGTTACGCACCTCCACTGCCACCGGCACTCCGACTTCGTCAAGGAAGTGGCAAAGCTCGCCCAGCCGTGCGGGGTTGAACTGAGCCGGCAACTGCAGCCAGTACGGTGCTACGCGCTGGCCCAGCGGGGCCATCAGGCGGGTGAAGTCAAACGCCGGCTCCAGCTGATCGCGCAGGTCACCTTCATGGCTGATGTCTCGGGGGAACTTGGCAGTGAAGCGAAAGTGTTCGGGCATGATCTGCGCCCAACGCGCAATGGTGCCGGGTGCGGGGCGTGCGTAGAAAGTGGTATTGCCTTCGACAGCGTTGAATACCTGGCTGTAGTAGCCGAGCATTTCACTGCTGTTGGCGTCGGCGGGGTACAGGTAGTCGCGCCAGGCGTTTTCGCTCCATGACGGGCAACCGAGAAAATAAGGCAGTGGGGATGGGCTCATCCCCTAAATGTACAGGTCGAGCCCCAGTACTTCCATGTCCCAGTCGGTAAAACCGGCGGTGCTCAGGTAGCTGGCCAATGCAGTAGCCGTGCGGCGGTCACGGGCGCGGGGGAAGATCATGTCCTGCTGGCGGGCTGGCAGGCCACCACTGCGACGGCGGGCGGTGGCGTCCTGAGGGGCTGTTTCGGCCTCCTCGATCACCTCGGCATCTTCGAGAGCCTCGTCACGCACCGCCGCCTTGCGCGGCGAGCGCTTGATCGGGTAGGACTGCGGTGAAAAACCGTCGATACGCATGGCATGAGCACTCAGGACCGATGATGGCAATTTAGCAGCATCAGGGTTCCATCGCTAATGCTCGTGTGATAACTGGACCACAGATCACGCAAAAGGTTTTAGTGTCAGCGGCGATAAACGACCAACAGCACTCAGCGCTTCTTGGGTGTCGCTACATTATCGCGCAGGTAGACCGGTTGCGCCTGTTCGGCAACGATCGCCTCGCCGCGTGCCCAGGCAAAGCCGGCCAGGTTGAGGATGTCCAGGGCGTTGGGCAAGGCACTGGCATTGCTGGCCGCCACCTGCACCGCCAGGCGCTCGGCATAGCCCCAACCGGTACCGGCACCGAACCACGCGCCAGCGCTGTCCGCCGGCAGCGCCACCTGCCCGGGCGGCAGCACCGCCTCCTGGCCGACCAGGCGCATTTCACCTTCGCTGGCCTGGTAACAGCCCCAATACACTTCATCCATGCGCGCATCAATGGCGGCCGCCACTTGCTGCACACCCTGTTCGCGCAGCGCGCCCTGGGCCAGTGCGGCCAGGTTGGACACCGGCAACACCGGGCGCTCCAGAGCGAAGGCCAGGCCTTGAACCACACCGATGGCAATGCGCACACCGGTGAACGCGCCCGGGCCACGACCAAAGGCGATGGCATCCAGCGCGCTCAGCGGCACGCCGGACTCGGCCAACAGCTGCTTGATCATCGGCAGCAGCTTCTGGGCATGCATGCGCGGGATCACCTCGTAATGGCTGGTTACCTTGCCGTCATGCAGCAGTGCGACGGAACAGGCTTCGGTGGCGGTATCCAGGGCCAAGAGGGTGGTCATCGAACGGGTATCCAGGTACTAGGGGGAAAAGAGCGGCAGTATAGAGCAGTGGCGGCGTTGTGTCCCGAAGGGGCCGCTGCGCGGCCATTATGCGCTACATGGCGAACTGGCGCGGTCTCTGTGGGAGCGGGCGTGCCCGCGAACACCGGCGCAGCCGGTGCCAGCCACCGCGTTGAATTCTTCGCGGGCACGTCCGCTCCCACAAAGGCCGCATCAGGGCCGCAATGCCGCGCCCCACAAACGACAACGGCCCGCAAGCGGGCCGTTGTCGAGGTGCTCCAGGCGCAGGATCAGCTAAGGGCTGCCAGGACCTTGGCGGTGATGGCTTCGACCGAGCCGACGCCTTCGATGTGGCTGTACTTCGGCTTGCCGCCATTGGCAGCCGACAGCTTCTGGTAGAAGTCCACCAGCGGCTTGGTCTGGCTGTGGTAGACCGACAGGCGATGGCGAACGGTTTCTTCCTTGTCGTCATCACGCTGGATCAGGTCTTCGCCAGTCTCGTCGTCCTTGCCTTCCACTTTCGGCGGGTTGTACTGAATGTGGTAGGTACGGCCCGATGCCAGATGCACGCGGCGGCCAGCCATGCGGCCGACGATTTCTTCGTCGTCCACGGCAATTTCCACGACGGCGTCGATGTCGACACCGGCAGCGACCATGGCTTCGGCTTGCGGGATGGTGCGTGGGAAGCCATCGAACAGGCAGCCCTTGGCGCAATCAGGCTGGGCGATGCGCTCCTTGACCAGGCTGATGATCAACTCGTCGGAGACCAGCTGGCCGGCATCCATGACTTTTTTCAGTTCCAGGCCCAGCGGAGTACCGGCCTTGACGGCGGCACGCAGCATGTCACCGGTGGAAATCTGGGGGATACCGAACTTTTCGGTGATGAACTTTGCCTGAGTACCTTTACCGGCCCCGGGAGCTCCCAGCAGAATTACGCGCATCTTGTGCTCCTCAAATTTTTTTATGAAATTCAATGGATTCGGCGACCAGGGCCAAGTCCGGAAAATCGGGTATGACCACAAATCGGTCAGAAGGCTGCTCAAGATACACAGCGCCCGGCAGCCAGACAAGCGTCCCAAAGTTGCAGGAATGCGCCACCTACGGCCCGCCTGACAGCTGGTTGCGCCAGGCGCAACCACCCTCCTCGTCCACCTGCATGCCCGGCACAACGCTCACCCGGGACGCTTCGGGCCTACCCTCAGCCGGTGTTGCGCAGGCCGGCAGCAATACCCGCCACGGTGACCAGCAAGGCCTGCTCCAACGGGCTGTCCAGAGCGGCTTCGCGGCTGCGCGAGCGGGCCAGCAGTTCGGCCTGCAGACGGTGCAACGGGTCCAGGTAGGTGTTGCGCAGGCTGATGAATTCCAGCGTTTCGGGACTGTGCGCAAGTAGCACCGGCTGCCCGGTAAGGCCCAGTACCACCTGGCACGACTGCGACAATAGGTCGCGCAGGTGCGCACCCAAAGGCAGCAGGTGCGGTTGCACCAGACGTTCGTCGTAGGCCTCGGCGATTTGCGCATCGGCCTTGGCCAGCACCATCTCGAGCATGTCGATGCGGGTGCGGAAGAACGGCCATTGCTCGCGCATCTGCGCCAGCAGCTCGCCCTGGCCACGGGCCAGGGCATTGTTCAATGCCGTCTCCCAGCCAAGCCAGGCTGGCAGCATCAGGCGGGTCTGGGTCCAGCCGAAGATCCACGGGATGGCCCGCAGGCTTTCGATGCCACCGGCGCGGCGCTTGGCCGGGCGGCTACCCAGCGGCAGGCGCCCCAGCTCCTGCTCCGGGGTCGACTGGCGGAAGTACTCGACAAAATCGGGGTTCTCCCGTACCACGCCGCGGTAGGCCTTCACCCCATCGGCGGCCAGCTGGTCCATCACCTCGCGCCAGGCCGGCTGCGGTGGTGGCGGAGGCAACAAGGTGGCTTCGAGCACAGCCGCCAGGTACAGGTTCAGGTTCTGCTCGGCGATACCCGGCAAGCCGAACTTGAAGCGGATCATCTCGCCCTGTTCGGTGGTGCGAAAACGCCCCGCAACCGAACCCGGTGGCTGCGACAGGATCGCTGCGTGGGCCGGGCCACCGCCGCGGCCTACCGTGCCGCCACGGCCGTGGAACAGCAGCAACTCGACCTGGTGCTCGGCGCAGATACGCACCAGGTTTTCCTGGGCCCGGTACTGCGCCCAGGCCGCAGCCGTGGTACCGGCATCCTTGGCCGAATCGGAGTAGCCGATCATCACTTCCTGCGGGCCGCGCAGGTTGGCGCGATAGCCTGGCAGGCCGAGCAGGCGCTGCATCACCGGGCCGGCATTGTCGAGGTCGGCGAGCGTCTCGAACAGCGGCACCACACGCATGGGCCGAGTCAGGCCGGCTTCCTTCAGCAGCAACTGCACCGCCAGCACATCCGAGGCAGCACCGGCCATGGAGATCACGTAAGACCCCAGCGATGCGGCTGGCGCTGCGGCAATTTCACGGCAGGTGGCCAGCACCTCGGCAGTATCGGCCTGCGGCTTGAAGTGTGCGGGCAGCAGTGGCCGACGGTTTTTCAGCTCGGCCTGGAGGAACTCGATGCGCTGCTCTTCATCCCAGTCGGCATAACGCCCCAGGCCCAGGTAGTCGGTAATCTCGCTCAACGCATCACGGTGGCGGGCGGCGTCCTGGCGCACATCCAGGCGGCCCAGGAACAGGCCGAAGGTCACGGCGCGGCGCAGGCAGTCGAGCAACGGCCCCTCGGCGATCACCCCCATGCCGCAGGCGTGCAGGGACTGGTAGCACAGCTCCAGCGGCGCGATCAGGTCGCGGTTGTCCACCAGTACCTCGGCACTGGCTGGCTGGCTGCCGGTCAATGCCGAATGCGCCCAGGCGCGCGTTGCGCGCAGGCGATCGCGCAATTGCTTGAGCAGGGAACGGTAGGGTTCGGCACTGTCGCCGACCCGTTCGCGCAAGGCATCGTCGGCCTGCTGCATGGACAACTCGGACGCCAGCGCATCGATGTCGCGCAGGAACAGGTCGGCAGCCATCCAGCGCGCAAGCAGCAGTACTTCGCGGGTAACCGCTGCGGTCACGTTCGGGTTGCCATCACGGTCACCGCCCATCCACGAGGCGAAGCGGATCGGCGCCGCCTCCAATGGCAGGCGCAGGCCGGTAGCCTCCGCCAGGGCCTTGTCGACCTTGCGCAAATGGCTGGGGATGGCATGCCACAGCGAGTGCTCGATCACCGCGAAGCCCCACTTGGCTTCGTCCACCGGCGTCGGCCGGGTGCGGCGGATTTCTTCGGTATGCCAGGCCTCGGCGATCAACCGGCGCAGGCGCTCGCGCACCTGCTGGCGTTCGCCCGGGGTCAGGTCGCGGTGGTCCTGGGCAGCCAGTTGGCCGGCGATGGCATCGTACTTCTGGATCAGGGTGCGGCGGGCCACCTCGGTGGGGTGCGCGGTGAGCACCAGCTGGATGTCGAGCTTGGCCAATTGCCGGGCCAGGGCATCATTGCTGTGCCCGGCCTGCTTCAGGCGCGCCAGCAGCTCGGGCAGCACCCGGGCCTCGAACGGCTCGGGCTGATCGGCGTCGCGGCGGCGGATCAACTGGTACTGCTCGGCCATGTTGGCCAGGTTGAGGAACTGGTTGAAGGCCCTGGCCACGGGCAACAAGTCTTCATCGGCCAGGTCCGCCAGGGTCGAGCTCAGTTGCTCGCCGGCGCTGCGGCGGTCGGCCTTGGCACTGTGGCGGATGCCCTCGATCTTCTGCAGGAAAGCCTCGCCATGCTGCTGACGAATGGTATCGCCGAGCAACTCACCCAACACATGTACATCTTCACGCAAACGCACATCGATATCGGTCATTGGCCCTCTCTCCGGCGCGGCTCTGGCGCACTACATCCCTTTAAGCCTTTACGCGATCCCCTGTGGGAGCGGGTTAACCCGCGAAGAATCCAGCGCGGTGCCTGGCACCGGCTGCGCCGGTGTTCGCGGGTGAACCCGCTCCCACAGGGGTGCGCGGTATTCCCCCCAAGAGTGCCCACAGGCGGGCGTCGATGGCAAGCCGTGATCGGCCAAAGCCAACTAAAGTGAAAGCACGACACGTCCATGCAATGCAGCCATTTCAGGCATCAACAGAGGTCATCATGAAAATCCGTGAACTCGCCCAGCATTGGGAACAGAATGCCGCCGGTACCCTCAGCCCCACCAGCCATGTCCTGCACCTGGACCTGGAGTCAGAAGCGCGCCTGGCCGCGCTGATCGACATGTACCCCAAGCGCACCGCCGAGGAACTGCTCGGTGAACTGGTCGCGGCAGCCCTCGAGGAACTGGAAGCCAGCTTCCCCTATGTGCAGGGCCGCCAGGTCATCGCCACCGACGAGGAAGGCGACCCGCTGTACGAGGACATCGGCCCTACTCCGCGCTTCCTGTCACTGTCGCGACAGCATCTGCACGCCCTCAGCAACCCCGTAGCCGACAGCGAGAAGTAACCCACCGCCCCACCTTTCCGGGCCTGGGAACGGCCCGGAATACCTCTGCACCCCACATAAGTTCCAGGCAAGTCGCACTGACCGATCAGTCAGAAATAGTTGTCTGCTCGGGGCATTTTTTTCTGAACTATCCGGAAAATGCGTCAGTCACAGCCAATAGCCATCACGCTAAAACCCTGCACACCTGTCGTTGTGCACCGTTGAGCTGAAGCGCGCGCACGTGTCAGGGAACGAGCGATGGACTGCTACGGACAACGTCGTAAACAGGAGTGATCCAATGGAACTGACCACCAAGAACACCCGCTTCTCCAAACCCTTATCCACTCATGTGCGCGGGGTCAAGCTGGCAGCGCTGGCTCTGGGCAGCAGCATGGTCCTGGCCGGCTGTGCCGGCAACCCGCCCACCGAGCAGTATGCAGTCACCCAGTCCGCCGTTAACTCTGCCGTCAGCGCTGGCGGCACCGAGTTCGCCGCCGTGGAAATGAAAGCGGCCCAGGACAAGTTCAAGCAGGCCGAAATTGCCATGCATGACAAGAAGTATGACGAAGCCAAGCGCCTGGCCGAGCAGGCCGAGTGGGACGCGCGCCTGGCCGAACGCAAGGCACAGGCGGCCAAGGCCCAGAAGGCCGTGCAGGATGCCCGCCAGGGTGTTCAGGACGTACGTGAGGAAGGCCTGCGCAGCGCTCAGTGAGCCCCGCCCCGCCAACCTCTGCCTTCGCACACGATCAAAGGATGAACACTATGCGCAACCACGTCATGATTCCCGCCCTGCTGGCCCTGAGCGTCGGCCTTGTCGCCTGCTCGCACGACCCGAATGCCAACCTGGAAGCGGCCCGCAGCAACTTCTCCGCGCTGCAGAGCGACCCACAGTCAAGCAAGGTCGCGGCGCTGGAAACCAAGGACGCACAAGACTGGCTGAACAAGGCCGACAAGGCCTACATGGAGCGTGAAGACGAGCAGAAGGTCGACCAGCTGGCCTACCTGACCAACCAGCGCGTCGAGGTGGCCAAGCAGACCATCGCCCTGCGCACCGCCGAAGGCGAACTGAAAAACGCCTCGGCCCAGCGCGCCCAGGCCAAGCTGGACGCTCGCGACGCGCAGATCGCCAAGCTGCAGGAAAGCCTCAACGCCAAGCAGACCGAGCGCGGCACGCTGGTCACCTTCGGCGACGTGCTGTTCGACTTCAACAAGGCCGAGCTCAAGAGCAACGCCTACCCGAACATCACCAAGCTGGCGCAGTTCCTCCAGGAAAATCCGGAGCGCAAGGTGATCGTCGAGGGTTACACCGACAGCGTCGGCTCGGCCAACTACAACCAGACCCTCTCCGAACGCCGCGCCAACAGCGTGCGCATGGCCTTGGTGCGTGCCGGTGTAGACCCGGCGCGTATCGTTTCCCAGGGGTATGGCAAGGAGTACCCGGTAGCGGACAACTCGAGCAACTCGGGGCGTGCGCAGAACCGTCGGGTGGAGGTGACTATCTCCAACGACAACCAGCCGGTAGCGCCGCGTTCGGTGAGCCAGGTACAGCAGTAAGGCTGGCTAGCTGAACGACAAGCCCCGCGATCGAAGCGGGGCTTTCTTTTGCCTGTTCCGGCCTCTTCGCGGGCACGCCCGCTCCCACAGGTGCCATGCAGTACCTGTGCGAGCGGCTTTAGCCGCGAAAGGGCCAGCACAGGCAATAAGATCGAGGATCACTGCACCTGCTGCGGGGTTTCCTCACCCATGCAGCGCACCGCGCGCTTGCGGTTGTCCACCAGCACACCGGTAAGGCCTTTTTGCTGGGTGTCGAACAGCACCAGCACGCCATCGACGCACTGGGCCACTTGCGGCGCCGGGTCCAGCGAGACCTTGTAGTCCTCGCCGGGGACAGTCTTGAGCATGGTGAAATCCTGCAGCAACAGGGCATCCTCGGGCTTGGCGAAATGCAGGTACCCGTAGTACCACAAGGCCCCCACCGTCACGATGATGCTGCCGACGCCGGTCAGGATCAGCGGGATGGCGTTGCGTTCTTCACTCATTGCTTGTTCTTCTCGTCAGGGTAATCGGGCACTTCGGCCAGCCGCCGCAGGCCGTTGAAATGGCTGGGGTCATCAAGGAAATGCAGCATCACCTGGCGCCAGGTCGGGTCGGCGAAGGTCTGCACGTGGCCACCACGGGTCAGTTGCAGCACCCGCGGCGGTGGCGCGTGCTGGTACAGGCGGATGCCGTTGTCCATCGGCACCAAGGTATCGTCGATGCTGTGGAAGAACAGCTTGGGCGGGCTGCTCAGTTGCTCGATCGAGCGGATCGCGCTATCGCCGTCCGGCACCAGCCACGACAGCGGCACCTGCAGCGGCCAGGTCATCCACGAGGTGCTGAGGGCAAAGCGCCCGACCGCACGGTAACTGGCCGGCACACCGTCGAACACCAGGGCACTGAAACGCTGGCGCTGCTCCGGATGGGCCGCCAGGTAGTGAATGGCCATGGCTCCACCAAGGCTCTGCCCCAGCAGTACCAGCGGCTTGCCCTTGACCTCGGGCGCCTGCTCCAGCCAGACCATGGCCGCGGCGATGTCCTGGTACACCTCCGGCAGGCTCGGCTCGCCCTGCGACAGGCCATAGCCGCGGTAATCGATCATCAACACCTGGTAGCCCTGCTCCGGCAGCCAGTAGCTGCCGCCCAGGTGCCCAGGCAGGTTGCCGCCATTGCCGTGCAGGTGCAGCACCGTGCCCTTGACCTCGACCCCGGCCTTGGCCGGCAACCACCAGCCATGCAGGCGGATGCCATCAGCCGTGGTCAGGGTGACATCACGGTACTCGAGCCTGGCCCGCTCGGGCGTGAACGCCTGGCCACGCTCGGGGTAGAACAGCAGGCTGCTGCAACCGCCCAGGCCCAGCAGGATCAAACCCAGGGCCAGCAGGCGGCAGCAATCAGAGAATGTTCGCGTAGTCGGCTTCAATGCGATCCAGGCTCAGGTGGTTGAGGAAGTTGGAGAAGCACATCCAGGCCGACAGCGCGTTGAGGTCGCGGAACTGTTCGGGCAGGTACTTGGGCGGCTCGACCAGGCCTTCCTCGACCAGCTGGCGCAAGGTACGCATGTCTTCCAGGGTGGTCTTGCCACAGAACAACAACGGGATCTGTTCGAGCTTGCCTTTCTTCACGGCCAACTGAATGTAGTTGTAAACCATGATGAAGCCTTTGAGGTAGGACAAGTCCTTGGTAAATGGCAGGCCATTGGGCACCGACCCGCGGAACACCCGGCTGGCGTTGCTGTAGCTCTGCGCCATCTCGAAGCCCTGCTCGCGGAAGAAGTTGTAGACCTGCATGAAATCGGCGCCCTCCTCGACCATGTGGATGGCGCGGGTGCGGTTGGTGAGCTTGCGCAGCCGGCTGGGGTAGGAGGCAAAGGCGATCACCTCCATGAGAATGGCCAGGCCTTCCTGGGTCACCGTCGACGAGGGCGGGCCCTTGGCCAGGAAGGTACAGATAGGCTGATTCAGGCCGTTGAGCGTGGTGCCGACATGCACCAGCCCTTCGTGCACCTCCAGGGCGCGTACGTCGCGGGCATTGAACATGGCGTCGGCACGCACCTTGATGTAGTCGGCCCCGGCCGCGGCATCGGCGACGATACCGTCGGACTCGAACACCCGGATGGTCTCCTCGGCCTCGCCGAACACCTTGTTCAACCGGTGCTGGAGGATTTCCACGGCCTCCTTGGCGGTGAGGTTCTTCGGTTCGTCCTTGAGGTCACCACGGCCATCGATGTTGTTCAGGTAGTCCGACAGCATCAGGCCGAGGTCGGCCAGGGTCGGGTCACCGGCGTGGAAGGCATCCGAGGCAGCGCCGTACAGCTCCTGGGAAATCAGGCCGAAGTCCTCGGTACCGCGTGCTTCGAGC
Source organism: Pseudomonas sp. B19(2017) (assembly GCF_002113165.1). Classification (NCBI taxonomy): domain Bacteria; kingdom Pseudomonadati; phylum Pseudomonadota; class Gammaproteobacteria; order Pseudomonadales; family Pseudomonadaceae; genus Pseudomonas; species Pseudomonas sp. B19(2017). The sequence goes on along the minus strand of NZ_NEJR01000016.1, from coordinate 21,554 downwards.
ATGCGTACCACCATGCGGTATTCGCGGCACATGCGCTTCATGATCTGCCCGACCGGGTTGAACTGGCCGAGCTGGCGAATGATGTCGCGCTCGATGGCCTGGAACTCGGCCTTGACCGCACCAGAGTCGAACGCCAGCGGGCGCGACTGGTAGTAGCCACGGTCGACGGCCGGCGGCTCCTTGCCCTTGGCCTTGAGAAAGCCCTGGCGGATGTTGTCGTCCCACTTCACCGCGTCCAGGACCCGGATCGGGGTCTGTGCCGCGACGATGCGGTCGGACAGGGCACGGATGGTTTGCTGGTAATCGTCCACCGGGGACTCCTTATTGGAACAAAGTGCCAAGCCTTGCGTTGCCTGAACCGGCCTCTTCGCGGCTAAAGCCGCTCCCACAGGAATTGCAAACCCTGTGGGAGCGGCTTTAGCCGCGAAGAGGCCAGCACAGTCATTTGCCGGAACGCTGGAACCGCGCCACTTCAACGAACAGGTCGGAATTGGCCGGGTCGTCCAGGTACGCCAGCACCCGCGCCGACGGGCTGTCGATCAGCACGCCGTCGCCGTTGTCTTCAGGCACCTCGGTGCTGCGCCCGGTCAGCTCCTTCTTGTCCACCGCCTGCTGCACCTGCTCGACATCCAGGTTGTAGACCACCAGTTCCTTGCCATCGACAATATCGAAACCGCCGATAAGGAAGTTGCCACCCAGGCGCTTGGGCACGCCGGCCGACAGGTACCAGCGGTTGCCGTGGCGCGAGACGGTGAACACGTATTCCTCAGGGGCCTTGCCCTTGGCCGTGGCCACCGCCTTGTAGGCATCGGCGCCGCTACGGCTGATCACCAGCTTCAGCGGCTCGCCCCAGGCGTCCTTGCTGTTCCACTTGCCGAGCAGGGCCTTGGGCGCCGCCTGGTTGCTCGGCAAGGGCTCGTGGAAGGTCACCAGACAACCGCCCAGCAGCAGGAATGACAGAGTCAACAACACCACACGCCAGGCTTTCATCAGGTTCTCCTTGAAAAATCGGTCTCGGCTCAGGCCGACGCCAGCACCAGCTGCAGGTATCGGCTAAGCATAGCGAGCATCTGCCCATCGGCTTGCGCGTTCGCATCCTTGAGCAGGCCCTGATATTCCATCTGCTCGATAATCGCCGTCAACATCTGGGCGTCCTGCTCCGGTTGCCGCGAGCCCACCACCTGCAGCAATTGCCGGGTGCCATGCAGCAGGATCTGCTCATGGGCGCACACCAGTTCGGCCAGGCGCGGGCACAGCAGCGCTTCCTGGCGGAAGGCCTGCTCGGCCATCAGGAAGTCGCGACGGGTCAGCAGCTGCCGCTGTACGTAGTCGGCAGTCATGCGCGCTACCTCGTCAGCCAGCCGTGCCCGTGCCTGCGGGCCGCCGTCGCCCTGGGCCAGCAACTGGCGCAATACCACCTCGGTGTTGGCCCACAGCTTGGCCATGTAGGCAGCACTGCGCTCGACGTACTGGGCGAAGGTGTCGGTGAGCAGGTCCTCGATGTCCTTGAAATAGTAGGTGGTGGCCGACAATGGCACACCGGCCTCGGCGGCCACGGCGCGATGGCGCACACCGCGTACGCCGTCGCGCACGACAATGCGCATGGCGGCGTCGAGGATCAGTTGGCGACGCTGCTCGCTGCCCTGGCGGGCAGTTTTGCGGCCTTGGTATTGCACGCTTTCGGCGACGGCGGTGGCGATGCCGGCGGCGCCCTGGTGAGGCATTGCGGGTGTCACGGGGGGTACCTCATGGACAGTGTTTCGTCAGTGCCGGCCTCTTCGCGGCTAAAGCCGCTCCCACAGGGACTGCACCAGCCTGAGGGCAGTGGGATCCCTGTGGGAGCGGCTTTAGCCGCGAAAGGGCCGGCACAGGCAATTCAAGTGTACAGGCAAGAAAAAGCCGCCTCGAAAGGCGGCTCATTCAATTCACTCAGGCCTGCGGACGCATGTGCGGGAACAGGATTACGTCACGGATCGACGGCGAGTTGGTCAGCAGCATCACCAGGCGGTCGATACCGATGCCTTCACCTGCCGTCGGCGGCATGCCGTATTCCAGGGCACGAACGAAGTCGGCGTCGTAGTGCATGGCTTCGTCGTCACCGGCGTCCTTCTCGGCCACCTGGGCCAGGAAGCGCTCGGCCTGGTCTTCGGCATCGTTGAGCTCGGAGTAGGCGTTGGCGATCTCGCGGCCACCGATGAACAGCTCGAAACGGTCGGTAACAGCCGGGTTTTCGTCGTTGCGACGGGCCAGCGGCGACACTTCGAACGGGTACTCGGTGATGAAGTGCGGTTGCTCCAGCTTGTGCTCGACCAACTCTTCGAAAATCATCACCTGCAGCTTGCCCAGGCCTTCGTGGCCCAGCACCTTGGCGCCGGCCTTTTTGGCGATCTCGCGGGCGCGGTCGACGTCCTGCAGGTCGGCAGCGGTCAGCTCCGGGTTGTACTTGAGGATCGAGTCGAATACCGACAGGCGGGCGAACGGTTCACCGAAATGGAACACCTTGTCGCCGTAGGGTACGTCGGTAGTGCCCAGTACCAGCTGCGCCAGTTCGCGGAACAGTTCCTCGGTGAGGTCCATGTTGTCGCGGTAGTCGGCGTAGGCCTGGTAGAACTCGAGCATGGTGAATTCAGGGTTGTGACGAGTCGAAACGCCTTCGTTACGGAAGTTGCGGTTGATTTCGAACACCTTCTCGAAGCCACCAACCACCAGGCGCTTGAGGTACAGCTCCGGCGCAATACGCAGGAACATGGCCATGTCCAGGGCATTGTGATGGGTTTCGAACGGCTTGGCCGCAGCACCGCCCGGGATGGTCTGCAGCATCGGCGTCTCGACTTCGAGGAAGTCGCGCTCGATGAGGAACTTGCGGATGTGCGAGATCACTTGCGAACGCACACGGAAAGTGTGGCGGGTCTCTTCGTTGACCATCAGGTCGACGTAGCGCTGGCGGTAGCGCTGCTCGGTGTCGGTCAGGCCGTGGTGCTTGTCGGGCAGCGGGCGCAGCGACTTGGTCAGCAGACGCACGTTGGTCATTTCGACGTACAGGTCGCCCTTGCCGGAACGAGCCAAGGTACCTTCTGCGCTGATGATGTCGCCCAGGTCCCAGGTCTTGACCGCGGCCAGGGTTTCTTCCGACAAGGTCTTGCGGTTGACGTAGACCTGGATACGGCCGGTCATGTCCTGAATCACCATGAACGAGCCGCGGTTGAGCATGATGCGGCCGGCAACCTTGACCGGAATCGCTGCTGCTTCCAGTTCTTCCTTGGTCTTGTCCGCGTACTGCTTCTGCAGGTCATTGCAGTAGCTGTCGCGACGGAAGTCATTGGGGAAGGCATTGCCCTTGGCGCGCTCGGCGGCAAGCTTTTCCTTGCGCAGGGCGATCAGGGCGTTTTCTTCCTGTTGCAGGTCTTGCGCTTCGGTCTTGAGGTCGCTCATTTCGTCATTCTTTCCATCAGGTGTTCGGTGCCCCTTTCGGGCAGGGCTCGCGATACCGGCCCCAGGCCAGGTACCGCGGCGGTTGTGTGTGGCTTACAGCCCCTGCTTGAGGCTCGCTTCCAGGTACTGGTCGAGATCACCGTCCAGTACCTTCTGGCAGTCGCTGCGCTCTACACCGGTACGCAGGTCCTTGATACGCGAGTCATCCAGTACGTAGGAGCGGATCTGGTGGCCCCAGCCGATGTCCGACTTGCTGTCTTCCAGCGCCTGCGAGGCGGCGTTGCGCTTCTGCATTTCCAGCTCGTACAACTTGGCCCGCAGCATCTTCATGGCGGTGTCCTTGTTGGCGTGCTGGGAGCGTTCGTTCTGGCAGGCCACCACGGTATTGGTCGGTACGTGGGTAATACGCACCGCCGAGTCGGTGGTGTTCACGTGCTGACCACCGGCACCGGAGGAACGGTAGGTGTCGATGCGCAGGTCGGCCGGGTTGATCTCGATCTCGACCTTGTCGTCGATTTCGGGCGACACGAACACCGCCGAGAACGAGGTATGGCGACGGGCACCGGAGTCGAACGGGCTCTTGCGCACCAGGCGATGCACACCGATCTCGGTGCGCAGCCAGCCGAAGGCGTACTCGCCCTTGATATGCACGGTGGCGCCCTTGATACCGGCGACTTCACCTTCGGAAAGCTCGATGATGGTGGCATCGAAACCACGCTTGTCGGCCCAGCGCAGGTACATGCGCAGCAGGATGTTGGCCCAGTCCTGCGCCTCGGTACCACCGGAGCCGGCCTGGATGTCCAGGTAGGCGTTGTTCATGTCCATCTCGCCGCTGAACATGCGACGGAACTCGAGCTGGGCCAGCTTTTCTTCCAGGCCTTCCAGTTCGGTCACGACGTCGCCGACAGCGCCTTCGTCATTTTCCTCGACGGCCATGTCGAGCAGGTCCTGGCAGTCCGCCAGGCCGCCGGACAGCTTGTCCAGGGTCTCGACGACCTGTGCCAGCATGGCACGCTCGCGGCCCAGGGCCTGAGCGTACTCGGGCTTGTTCCAGACGTTGGGGTCTTCAAGCTCGCGGTTGACTTCGATCAGGCGGTCATGCTTGTGATCGTAGTCAAAGATACCCCCGAATGGACTGGGAACGCTCGGTGAGGTCCTTGATGGTGTTCAGGATCGGTTGGATTTCCATGGGCTGGCTACTCGCACGAATTCGGTGAAAAGCCTGCGAGTATAACCGAGTCCGTAGCAGGGCGGCAGACCCGCCGGGCGCCCAAATGGCCGCAATTTCCCTTGTAGGAGCGGTGCAGGCCCTGTCAGGCGATGCCGACCTGGTTGCGCCCACCATTCTTGGCCTGGTACAGGCCTTTGTCGGCGGCCGAAATCAGCTGCCGGCTATGGCTGCCGATGGATGGAGTCTGGGTGGCCAGACCGATGCTCACGGTCAGATACGAGTCAGGCACCGGCGCAGTATGCGGAATACCCAGGCCGAGCACGGTCTGGCGCAGCTTCTCGGCCACCAGGCGTGCCCCACCCGGCGAAGTGTTGGGCAATACCAACGCGAACTCTTCGCCACCATAGCGCGCCGGCAGGTCGGTCGGCCGCGAGCACGAGCCGCGCAGCGCCTCGGCCACCTGGCGCAAGGCCTCGTCGCCGGCCAGGTGACCGAAGCTGTCGTTGTAGGCCTTGAAGAAGTCCACGTCGATCATCAGCAGCGACAACTGCTGCTGTTCACGCATCGCCCGGCGCCATTCCAGCTCCAGATACTCGTCAAAATGGCGGCGGTTGGACAGCCCGGTCAGGCCATCGGAGTTCATCAGCCGCTGCAGCATCAGGTTGGTGTCGAGCAATTGCTGCTGGCTGACGCGCAGGGCGCGGTATGCCTCGTCGCGCTGCAGCAAGGTCAGGTAGGAGCGTGAGTGATAGCGAATGCGCGCCACCAGCTCGATGGTGTCCGGCAGCTTGACCAGGTAATCGTTGGCCCCGGCGGCAAACGCCGCGCTCTTGACCAGCGGGTCTTCCTTGGTCGACAGGACGATGATCGGGATGTCCTGGGTCGCCGGGTTGTTGCGGTATTCACGCACCAGGGTCAGCCCGTCCAGGCCAGGCATGATCAGGTCCTGCAGGATTACCGTCGGCTTGATGCGCACCGCCTGGGCCACTGCCTGGTGCGGGTCGGCGCAGAAGTGGAAGTCGATGTTTTCCTCATTGGCCAGGCCGCGCCGTACCGCCTCGCCGATCATGGCCTGGTCATCGACCAACAGCACCATTGCCGAGTTCTCGTTGGCGGTCGCGAAACCTTCGATCGGTAAGTCATTCATACCTGTTCACCCGATCACTGCCGGCCTGGCGGCGTGATTCAATACACTTCGTCATTTTGCGAAAAATTCCATCAAGCGCCCGGCTATGCGTTCCAGCGGGCGGATTTCCACTGCGGCATCGATAGCCGCAGCGGCCTTGGGCATCCCGTACACCGCACTGCTGGCCTGGTCCTGGGCAATGGTCAAGAAGCCCTGCTGGCGCATCAGCTTCAGGCCCTGGGCACCGTCGCGGCCCATGCCGGTAAGCAGCACGCCCACCGCATCGCCGGTCCAGTAGCGCGCCACACTCTCGAAGAACACATCGATCGAAGGCCGGTAGATCTCATTGACCGGTTCGGCAGTGTAGGCCAGTTGGCCGTTCTGTAGCAGGCGGATGTGGTGATTGGTGCCGGCCAGCAACACCTGCCCCGGCTGCGGCGGCTCGCCTTCACGGGCCAGACGCACCGGCAAGCCGGCAGCGCTGCTGAGCCATTCGGCCATGCCAGCAGCAAAAACCTGGTCCACATGCTGGACCAGCACGATCGCCGCCGGAAATGCCGCCGGCAGGCTCTTGAGCAGTACTTCAAGGGCTGCCGGGCCACCAGCCGACGAGCCGATCGCCACCAGCCCGCGGTGCTGGGACGTGACCCGTACCGGGGCAGCGACCGAGCGTGCGGCCGGGGCTCGCTGCTGGCCGATCAGCCAGCTTATGTTGAGGATCTTGCGCAGCAGTGGCGCTGCCGCTTCGCGCGGATCGCCCGCCCCCAACGCCGGCGTGTCGACCACGTCGAGGGCGCCGTGGCCCATGGCCTCAAACACCCGGTGCATGTTCTGCTTGCGGTCGACCGTTACGATCACGATGGCGCAGGGGGTTTCGGCCATGATCCTGCGAGTGGCCTCGACGCCGTCCATCACTGGCATTATCAGGTCCATGAGGATCAGGTCCGGTAGTTGCTCCGTGCAACGCTGCACCGCCTCGGCACCATTACCGGCCACCCAGATCACCTGGTGCTCGGGCTCGAAGGCAACTACCCGGCGCAGCGCCTCGACGGCCATGGGCATGTCGTTGACGATGGCGATCTTCATCCCTGAGCACCTCCGATCAGCTCAACCACAGCATCCAGCAACGCATCGTCGTGGAAACTGGCCTTGGCCAAATAATAGTCGGCGCCGGCATCCAGGCCACGCCGTCGGTCTTCCTCACGGTCCTTGTACGACACCACCATCACCGGCAGCGATTGTAGGCGCTGGTCGCGGCGCACCAGGGTGACCAGTTCGATGCCGTCCATGCGCGGCATGTCAATGTCGGTGATCAGCAGGTCGAAGTCTTCGCCACGCAGGGCGTTCCAGCCGTCCATGCCATCCACCGCCACCGCAACGTCGTAGCCACGGTTGCCAAGCAGCTTGCGCTGCAGTTCACGCACGGTCAGCGAGTCGTCGACCACCAGGATGCGCTTGCGCGCTACGCCACGGGCGCCGCTGCCACCGCGCTCGATGCGTTCAAGGCTGCCGGTGCTGAGCAGTTTCTCCAGCGAGCGCAGCAGGTCCTCGACATCAATGATCAGTACCACCGAACCATCGTCGAGCAAGGCGCCCGAGGAAATGTCCTGCACCTTGCCCAGCCGTGGGTCGAGCGGCATCACCACCAGCACCCGCTCGCCCACCAGCCGCTCCACGGCCACGCCGTAGAGTTGCTCACGTTCACGGATCACCACCACCCGCAGGCTGCTCTCCTGCGCTTGCCCGGCCGGGCGGTTGAGCAGCTGGCTGGCCGCGACCAGACCGATGTGCCGGCCTTCGTGCCAGAAGTGCTGGCGCCCTTCGATCTGCACGATCTCGTCGGCGCCCACTTCCAGCGTGCGTTCGATATGGGCAAGCGGGAAGGCATACGCCTCGCCACCTACCTCGACCACCAGGCTGCGCACCACCGACAGGGTCAGCGGCACCTGCAAGTGGAAACGGCAGCCCTGCCCGGCCCACTGGGTCAGCTCGATCGAACCGCGCAGCTCACGGATCATGTGCTGCACCGCATCCAGGCCGACGCCGCGCCCGGACACCTCGGTGACCTTGTCGCGCAGGCTGAAGCCGGGCAGGAACAGGAACGTCAGCAACTCTGCCTCGCTCATCCGCGCCACCGTGTCGGCGGGCGACAGGGCACGCTCGACGATGCTGCTGCGCAGGCGCTCAAGGTCGATGCCAGCTCCGTCATCGATCAGTTCAAGGCTGAGCATGCCGGCCTGGTGCAAGGCCCGCAGGCGAATCACGCCCTCCTCCGCCTTGCCCGCCAGCAGACGCCGCTCGGGCAGCTCGATGCCGTGATCGACCGCGTTACGCAGCAGGTGGGTCAGCGGCGCTTCGAGCTTTTCCAGGACATCGCGGTCAACCTGGGTCTTTTCCCCTTCCACCAGCAACCGCACCGGCTTGCCCAGCGAGCGGCCAAGGTCCCGCACCATGCGGCTCTGCCCGGTCAGCACATCGGCAAACGGCCGCATGCGGCAGGCCAGCGCAGTGTCGTAAAGCAGTTGCGCGCGCTGGCTGGCCTGCCAGCCGAACTCGTCCAGGTCGCTAGCCTGCTGCTGCAGGATCTGCTGGGTTTCTGCCAGCAAGCGCTGGGTCTGTGCCAGGGCTTCGAGCACCTCGCTGCTCTGACCACTGCCCTCCAGCTGCGTGCGCAGGCCGTCGAGCGCCTGCATGCCCTGGCCGTGCATGCGCTTGAGGCGCTGCAGGGTGGCCAGGTAAGGCTTGAGCCGCTGGGTTTCCACCAGCGACTTGCTGGACAGGTCGAGCAGGCTGTTGAGGCGGTCGGCGGTTACCCGCAGCACCCGTTCCGTACCTTCGCCCGCGCGCTTGCCGGCCTTGCGATGTGAGGCCGGCTCGGGTTCGGGCGCCAAGGGCTCGACAGGCAACGGAAACGCTTCGGCTTGCATGGCTTGCACTGGCGTTTCCGGCGCCGCTGGCAAGGCAGGTGGCACGGGGGGCATGACTGCCCCACCAGGATCAAGCAGGTTGGCCATTTGCGCGAGGAACACCGGCAGGCTCGCCTGCGCCACGGTGTCACCAGGCGTAGCAATGCGCATCAGCAGGTCAGTGCCCTGCAAAAGGGCGTCGATATGCTCGGCGCTCAAACGCAGGCGGCCCTCCTGGGCAGCTACCAGGCAATCTTCCATGACGTGGGCTACGCTGACACCCGCATCCACCCCGACGATCCGCGCCGCCCCCTTCAGCGAGTGGGCGGCACGCATGCAAGCCTCGAGCTGGTCGGCCTGCGTAGGGTTACGTTCCAGCGCCATCAGGCCGACGCTGAGCACCTGGGTCTGCGCCTCGGCCTCCAGGCTGAACAGTTCGAGCAACGATGCGTCGCGCATTTGCTCTGGGGTCATGACAGGCTCCGCTGCACGGCAGACAGTAAGTGTTGATCGTCCAGCACTCGCACGCTACGGCCACGCCATTGCAGCACCGCAGCGGTGAAGTGGGTGGCGTCCTGACCACTGCCCGGCAGCAGCGGGTCGAGCCGGTGAATGCCGTCGATTTCCTCGACCGCCATCACTACCGGCCCCCCCTTGGCGGCCAGGATCAGCATGCGCGGCAGCGATCGGCCGCTGCGTTGTTCGCCAGCGCTGGCCTGCACCCCCAAAAGGTCGGCCAGTGACAGGCAGGGCACCAGCGCACCGCGCACGTTGGCCACCCCAAGCAACACCCGTGAGCGCTGGTGGGGCAGTGAATGCACCGCTTGCAACGGGGCAATTTCGGCCAGGCAGGCAGTGGCCAGCGCCAGCCACTCTTCCCCCAGGCGGAACAGCAGCATGGAGCGGCCACTGCTTTCCTCGACCGGCGGCGCCATGGCAGCCTGATGGTCCTGCATCAGCGCGTAGCGATCGAGCAGGCGAGTGGCAGCAGCGGCGTAGACTTCGCAGTTGCGGCAGTGAACGTGACGCTCCAGCAGCGGGCACTGCTTGTCGCCGTGCACGCCGATGCGGTTCCAGCAGTCGTCGATGTGCGCGTCATCCTCGGCGAGCAATTGCATCGCGGATTCCTTCATCGTTCAGACTCCCGGCCAACCCGCGCAGCGCGCTCCTGCAGGCGCCGGGCACCGGCCAGGTCGCCCTGGGCCGCCAGCAAGGCCGCCAGGTGCACCAGCGCCTCAGGGTGCTGCGGCTCCAGGTACAGGGCTTTGCGGTAGTGGCTCAGCGCCTGCTGCGCATCGCCTTCGGTATCGCTCAGCAGCCCAAGCCAGTAGTAAACCTGCGCCGCAGGCGCAAACTGGCCCAGGTAGCGCTGGCATTCGGCACGGGCCTGCTCGCTGGCGCCGGCGTTGGCCAGCCGGGCAATGCTGGCCAGCAACTCGCTGGCCTCCTCGCGTTTCTGCGCGCGGGCCGGTGCGGGCCTGGCTGGCGTCGGCAGCACGCGTAGCGGCCGGGGCAAGGGCGCGTTCGCGGCGGAAAAGCCTGGCGTCGCCGAGGGTGGCAAGGTGCGCCGCACGGGCTGCACCGGGGCCGGGGCCCGCGCGGCGGCGCCGTCCTCCTGGCGCACGTAGGCAAACGACTGGGCAACCCCCAGCGGGCGCATGCCCAGGCGTGCCAACAAGCTGCCTTCGGCCGGGCCGATGAACAGCACGCCCTGTGGGTGCAGCAGGCGCTTGAGCACTTCGAACACCCGTTGCTGGGTCGGTACATCGAAGTAGATCAGCAAGTTGCGACAGAACACGAAATCGTACAGGCCATCGCGGCTGGCCAGCGTCGGGTCGAGCACATTGCCCACCTGCAGGTTGACCTGCTCGCGCACCCGCTGATGAAGGTGGTGGCCTTCTTCGACGACATCGAAGTAGCGCTCGCGAAAGCTCAGGTCGCTGCCACGGAAAGCATTGCGGCCGTACACGGCCTGCACGGCCTTGGCCACCGAACCGGGGCTGATGTCCATGCCGTCGATCAGAAACGCCCCCGGCGCGATGCCGGCATCGAACAGGGCCATGGCCAGCGAATAGGGTTCCTCGCCGGTCGAACAGGGCAGGCTGAGCAAGCGCAGCGGGCGCGCCCCGGCCAGCTCGGCCAGGCGCTTGTGTGCCAGGCTGGCCAGCGCAGCGAAGGATTCGGGATAACGGAAAAACCAGGTTTCCGGGACAATCACCGCCTCGATCAGTGCCTGTTGCTCATCCAGCGATCGCTGCAGGTACAGCCAGTAATCATCCAGATCCGCGGTGTTGGCCGCCACACAACGCTGGCGTAGCGCACGCTCGACCATGGGCGCGCCCACCGACTCCACATCCAGGCCGATGCGGTCGCGCAGGAAGCGGAAGAAACGCTGTTCGCTCATGTCGGCCTCCCTGTCGGATCATCGGCGTACAGCAGCTCGTGCACGGCATCGGGCAGCAGATCGTTGACTTCGATGCACTGCAACAAGCCCTGTTCATCCTGGCGCACCGGGCCCAGATACTGGGCTTCGCCGCTGTCTACGCCATACGGCTGGAACTCGTCGGGGTGGCAACGCAGGGTTTCGGTGGCCTGTTCCAGGATCAGGCCAAGCTGCAGGCCATCGCGGTAATGCACCAGCACCAGCCGGGTACTGGTGCGTTGCGCCGCTGGCTGGCCGAAGCTCAACGCTGCCAGGTCGATCACCGGCACCAGCAGGCCTCGGTGGGCAAGAATGCCCGCGACCCAATCAGGCGCCTGAGCGATCGGCTTGAGCGGCTGGCGCGGTAGCACCTCGATCACCTCGTGCACGCTCAGGGCAAAGCGCTGCTCCTTGATGCGAAACTGCAGGTACAACGCCCCCTGGGCGTTGCCCGCTCGCGCAGCACGCGGTTGCAATTCCTTCATCGCGGTCAGACTTTGAAACGCGACACGCCGCCACGCAGGCCGGCGGCCACCTGGCTCAGCTCGTCGATGGCGAAACTGGCCTGGCGCAACGACTCGACCGTCTGGGTGCTGGCATCGCTGAGCTGCGCCAGCGCCTGGTTGATCTGTTCGGCACCGGTAGCCTGGGCCTGCATGCCTTCATTGACCATCAACACGCGCGGTGCCAGGGCCTGCACCTGGTGGATGATCTGGCTAAGTTGCTCACCCACCTGCTGTACCTCGAACATGCCGCGGCGCACCTCTTCGGAAAACTTGTCCATTCCCATGACCCCGGCCGACACGGCGGACTGGATCTCGCGCACCATCTGCTCGATGTCGTAGGTGGCCACGGCAGTCTGGTCGGCAAGGCGGCGCACTTCGGTTGCCACCACGGCAAAGCCGCGGCCGTACTCGCCGGCCTTCTCCGCCTCGATGGCAGCATTCAGCGACAACAGGTTGGTCTGGTCGGCGACCTTGACGATGGTCACCACCATCTGGGTGATGTTGCTTGCCTTCTCGTTGAGGATGCCCAGCTTGGCGTTGACCAGGTCGGCAGCGCCCATCACCTGGTGCATGGTTTCCTCCATGCGCGCCAGGCCCTGCTGGCCGGAGCCGGCCAGGCTGGAGGCCTGATCGGCGGCCGAGGTGACTTCGGTCATGGTACGCACCAAGTCGCGCGAGGTGGCGGCGATTTCCCGCGAGGTGGCGCCGATTTCCGTAGTGGTGGCGGCGGTTTCGGTGGCGGTAGCCTGCTGCTGCTTGGAAGTGGCGGCGATCTCGGTTACCGAGGTGGTCACCTGCACCGACGAGCGCTGGGCCTGGGCCACCAGGTTGGCCAGGGCTTCGGCCATTTCGTTGAAGCCGCTCTCGATGGCACCGAATTCGTCCTTGCGGTCCAGGCTCAGGCGCATGCTCAGGTCGCCAGAGCGCAGTTTGTCGAGGGCATGCACGATACGCTGCATGGGCGCACTGATGACACGCATGAGCAGCAGCCCGCATATGCCCGCGGCGATGATTGCCAGCAACAGCGAAACCACCATGCTGCCCTTGGCGGTGCTCACGGCGCTGACGATTTCGTTGGTAGCCTCGTTGGCCGATATGCGATTGTCCTCGATGACTTCGTTCAGGTGCTTGCGCCCATCCACCCAGGCCGGGGTGAGCACCTCGTTGATCAGCCGCTGGGCTTCGGCGTAGTCATGCCGGCGATAGGCGTCCAGCACCTGGTTGACGATCTTCAGGTAATTGTCCGCGAGTTGCCCGAAGCTGTCGAAGCGGGTCTGGTCGTCCTTGCTCTTGATCGTGTTCTGATAACTCGCCATGTGTTGCCGCAGGCGGTCCTCGAAACTCTTGAACAGTTCCATGTCGGCCGAGGTGATTTCGCGCTGGTTGGACAGGCCCACCAGCTGCTGGCTGGTGACGTAGCTGTCGACCCAGGCGCTGCGGATCATGGAGCTGTAGTAGAGGCCGGGAATGCTGTCGCTGCCCACTGCCTGCTCGGCAGATGCGATGGTCGCCAGCCGCGAGTAGGCGGCCACGATCATCAGCAGCATGATGGCGATGATCACGGCGAAACTTGCCAGGATCCGTTGGCGCAAGGTCCAGTTCTTCACATTCAGCCCTCAGGAATTCACAACGAGCGGGGAAATCGCCGAAGTATAGCCCAGGCGCCCAGCGCTCATGCGGCTGAAATGTGCGGCTCCCACCTCGACCGCATGACCTCAGGCCATGTGCGATCCCTGTGGGAGCCCGGCTTGCCGGCGATGGGCTGCAACGCAGCCCCCATCACTGGCCGGCAGCAAGCCTTGCCTGGCTTTCCAGTTCCTGGCGCAGGCCAGGGTCCAGGCGTAACTGGCGGGCCAGTTCGTCCAGGTAGGCACGCTCCATGAAGTTCTCCTGGTCGATCATCATCACGCTGGCCAGGTACATCTCGGCAGCCATCTCCGGCGTTTGCGCGGCACGGGCCACTTCGGCCGGGTCCAGTGGCCTGTTCAGCTCGGCATGCAGCCAATGCTGCAATTCGCGGTCTGTGCCCAGACGCGTGAACTCGCCCTCGATCAGCGCCCGCTCGCGTTCGTCGATATGGCCATCGGACTTGGCCGCCGCCACCAGCGCCTGCAGCACCGCCTGGCTGTGCTGCTCGGCCTGGGCCGGCGGCAGGCGGTCGACCGTCTGTGGCTCGGTGGCGGCCATCTGCTGGCGCGCCTGCCAGTTGCCGTAAGCCTTGTAGGCCAGTACACCGAGCGCTGCCAGGCCGCCATAGGTGAGGGCCTTGCCGCCATATTTGCGGGCTTTCCTGTTGCCCAGCAGCAAACCCATTGCACCTGCCGCCAGGGCGCCGCCACCGGCACCGGAAAGCAGGCTGCCAAGGCCGCCGGCACTGGCAGCTGGCTTGCCAGCGCTGCCCTTGCCGGCCTGGCTGGCGAGCAAGTCCTGGCCGGACTTGAGCAACTGGTCGAGCAATCCCCGGGTATTCATCAAACGGTCTCCACATTGGCCAAGGGAGCCGTCAGGTTAAGCCCTGCCCGCGCGATCGCCATGGGGGATTTGCTTCCGGATGTTGCATTGGCTGGCAAAAAGCCAACTAGACTCGATATCGCCAATACCGCGCGCAACCGCACTACGCTTATAACGATTGCTTCACGGCTTGCTTGACGACTGCCTCCGACCAAAATCTCCAAGAAGAGGGAACACCATGTCAGTGCACAAGACCGCATTGCTCGGCGCCACTGCCTGCGCCGTGCTGGCCAGCGCCGGCCTGCAGGCTGGCGAACCGCCCAAGGCCCTGGGGCCCGGCGAGGGCCGCCTGGACATCGTCGCCTGGCCCGGCTACATAGAGCGCGGTGAAAGCGACAAGGCCTACGACTGGGTGACCGGTTTCGAGCAGGAAACCGGCTGCAAGGTCAGCGTGAAGACCGCCGCCACTTCGGACGAGATGGTCAGCCTGATGACCAAGGGCGGCTACGACCTGGTCACCGCCTCGGGCGACGCGTCGCTGCGGCTGATCGCGGGCAAGCGGGTACAACCGATCAACACCGCCTTGATCCCCAACTGGAAGAACATCGACCCACGGCTGCAGAACGGCGGCTGGTACGTGGTCGACAAGCGGGTCTATGGCACCCCGTACCAGTGGGGGCCGAATGTTCTGCTGTACAACACCGAGGTGTTCAAGCAGGCACCCACCAGCTGGGGCGTGCTGTTCGAGCCGCAGAACCTGCCCGACGGCAAGCCGAACAAGGGCCGCGTGCAGGCCTACGACGGGCCGATCTACATCGCCGATGCGGCGTTGTACCTGAAGACGGCCAAGCCGGAGCTGGGCATTCAGGACCCGTACGAGTTGAACGAAGCGCAGTACAAGGCCGTGCTGGAACTGCTGCGCCAGCAGCAACCGCTGATTCACCGCTACTGGCATGACGCCACGGTACAGATGAGCGACGTGAAGAATGAAGGCGTAGTCGCCTCCAGCTCCTGGGGTTATATGGTCAATGGCCTGAAGGCCGAGAAGCAGCCTGTGGCCTCGACCATCCCCAAGGAAGGCGCGACCGGCTGGGCCGATACCACCATGCTGCACAGCGAGGCCAAGCACCCTAACTGTGCCTACAAATGGATGGACTGGTCGCTGCAGCCGAAGGTACAGGGTGACGTGGCAGCCTGGTTCGGTTCGTTGCCTGCAGTACCGGCGGCCTGTACCGGCAGCGAGCTGCTGGGGGCCGAGGGTTGCAAGACCAATGGCTTCGACAACTTCGACAAGATCGCCTTCTGGAAAACCCCGCAGGCCCAGGGGGGCAAGTTCGTGCCGTATAGCCGCTGGACCCAGGATTACATTGCGATCATGGGTGGGCGCTGAGGTTGCCTGAATGCCTGGCCCGACCTCTTCGCGGGCTTGCCCGCTCCCACAGGTAGGGCACCGGCCTTGAAGGCTGTGTAGTACCTGTGGGAGCGGGCGTGCCCGCGAAGAGGCCGGCACAGGAGAAACTTTGATGCCTGGAGCCCACGCATGCCCCTAGCCGTTCAGTTCACCCAGGTCTCCCGCACCTTCGGCGAGGTCAAGGCCGTCGACCAGGTCAGCATCGACATCGTCGATGGCGAATTCTTTTCCATGCTCGGCCCCTCTGGCTCGGGCAAGACCACCTGCCTGCGCCTGATCGCCGGCTTCGAGCAACCCACCAGCGGTTCGATCCGCATCCACGGCGTCGAAGCCGGCGGCGTGCCGCCCTACCTGCGCGACGTCAACACCGTATTCCAGGACTACGCATTGTTCCCGCACATGAACGTACTGGACAACATCGCCTACGGCCTGAAGGTAAAGGGCGTGGCCAAAGCCGAACGCCACAGCCGCGCCGAAGAAGCCTTGGCGATGGTGGCTTTGGCCGGCTACGGCGGGCGTAGGCCGGCGCAGCTGTCCGGCGGCCAGCGTCAGCGCGTGGCCCTGGCCCGTGCGCTGGTCAACCGGCCACGGGTACTGCTGCTGGACGAGCCGCTGGGCGCGCTGGACCTGAAATTGCGCGAACAGATGCAGGGCGAGCTGAAAAAGCTGCAGCGCCAGCTGGGCATCACCTTCATATTCGTCACCCACGACCAGACCGAGGCGCTGTCGATGTCCGACCGTGTCGCAGTGTTCAACCGCGGCCGTATCGAGCAGGTCGACACCCCGCGCAACCTGTACATGCAGCCGGCCACCCCCTTCGTTGCGGAATTCGTCGGCAGCTCCAACGTGGTGCGCGGCGAACTGGCCATGGCGCTCAATGGCAGCCCGGCGCCCTTCTCCATCCGCCCCGAACACATCCGTCTCGGTGACCCGGCCACAACCGGTGAGCATGTCCAGGTCAGCGGCCTGCTGCACGATATACAGTACCAGGGCAGTGCCACCCGCTACGAGCTGCAGCTGGACAGCGGCCAGTTGCTGGCGGTGAGCCAGGCCAACGACCGCTGGCAGGCGCAGGCACAGGCCTGGCAACCCGGGCAACGGGTCCAGGCCCACTGGCCCCGCGAAGCCATGACGCTGCTGCAGGAAACCGAGGGCTGCTGACATGAGCACATTGCGCGGCCTGTCCAACCTGCTGTACCGGCGCCCCAACCTGTACCTGGCCCTGCTGTTGATCCCGCCACTGACCTGGTTCGGCGCGATCTACCTTGGCTCGCTGCTGAACCTGCTGTGGCAGGGCTTCTATACCTTCGACGACTTCACCATGGCGGTAACCCCGGACCTGACCCTGGGCAATTTCACCGCGCTGTTCAACCCGTCGAACTTCGACATCATCCTGCGCACCCTGGGCATGGCGCTGGCGGTGTCGCTGGCCAGTGCGGTGCTAGCCTTCCCTGTCGCCTACTACATGGCGCGCTACACCAGCGGCAAGACCAAGGCATTCTTCTACATTGCAGTGATGATGCCGATGTGGGCCAGCTACATCGTCAAGACCTACGCCTGGACCCTACTGCTGGCCAAGGGCGGCGTGGCCCAGTGGTTCGTCCAGCAGCTGCACCTGGATGCCTTGCTGCAAACCGTACTGGCCGTGCCAGGCGTGGGCGGCAGCACCCTGTCGACCTCGCACCTGGGGCGCTTCATGGTGTTCGTGTATATCTGGCTGCCGTTCATGATCCTGCCGATCCAGGCTTCGCTGGAGCGCTTGCCGCCGTCGTTGCTGCACGCCTCGGCAGACCTCGGCGCCCGGCCCGGGCAAACCTTCATGCAGGTGATCCTGCCACTGTCGATCCCGGGCATTGCCGCCGGCTCGATCTTTACCTTTTCGCTGACCCTGGGCGACTTCATCGTGCCGCAGTTGATCGGCCCGCCCGGTTATTTCATCGGCAGCATGGTCTATGCCCAGCAAGGGGCGATCGGCAACATGCCGATGGCCGCCGCGTTCACCCTGGTGCCTATCGTGCTGATCGCGGTGTACCTTTCCATCGTCAAGCGCCTGGGGGCCTTCGATGCACTCTGAAAAAGCCTCGACCGGGCTGCGCCTTGCCGCCTGGGGCGGCTTGCTGTTCCTGCACTTTCCGATCCTGATCATCTTCCTGTACGCCTTCAACATCGAAGACGCAGCGTTCAGCTTCCCGCCCAAGGGCTTCACCCTGAAGTGGTTCGCCGTAGCTTTCGCCCGGCCCGATGTGCGGGAGGCGATCACGTTGTCGCTGCAGGTAGCCTGCCTGGCCACGCTGATCGCCCTGGTGCTCGGCACGCTGGCCTCGGCGGCGCTGTACCGGCGCAGCTTTTTCGGCAAGGAGAGCATTTCGCTGATGCTGATCCTGCCCATCGCCCTGCCCGGCATCATCACCGGCATCGCCCTGCTCTCGGCGTTCAAGACCCTGGGGATAGAGCCTGGGGTGTTCACCATCGTGGTCGGCCACGCCACGTTCTGCGTGGTGATCGTATACAACAACGTGATCGCCCGCCTGCGGCGCACTTCGCAGAGCCTGATCGAAGCCTCGATGGACCTGGGCGCCGACGGCTGGCAGACCTTCCGCTACATCATCCTGCCCAACCTCGGCTCGGCGCTGCTGGCCGGCGGCATGCTGGCCTTTGCCCTGTCGTTCGACGAAATCATCGTCACCACCTTCACCGCCGGCCACGAACGCACCCTGCCGATCTGGCTGCTCAACCAGCTCAGCCGCCCGCGCGACGTGCCGGTGACCAACGTGGTCGCCATGCTGGTGATGCTGGTGACCATGCTGCCGATTCTTGGCGCCTATTACCTGACCCGTGGCGGCGAAAGCGTCGCGGGCAGCGGCAAATGACCCTGGAGGAGTCCCCGATGCAAACGCAGATGCTGATCAATGGTCAAATGGTCGCTGGCCAAGGCCCGGCCTGGACCGTGCTCAACCCGGCGCTGGGCACCGCCCTGGCGCAGATCAACGAAGCCAGCGAAGCCCAGGTGGATAGCGCCGTGCGCGCCGCCGACCAGGCCTTCGACAGCTGGTCGCAAACCAGCCCCAAGGAGCGCTCGCAAACCTTGCTGGCGCTGGCCGACGCTATCGAAGAACATGGCGATGAACTGGCCAGGCTGGAATCGCAGAACTGCGGCAAGCCGCTGAGCGCCGCGCTGAATGACGAGATCCCGGCGATTGCCGACGTGTTCCGCTACTTTGCCGGTGCGGCGCGCTGCCTGGGCGGCTCGGCAGCCGGCGAGTACCTGCCGGGCCATACGTCGATGATCCGCCGCGACCCGCTGGGCGTGGTGGCTTCGATCGCGCCTTGGAATTACCCGTTGATGATGCTGGCGTGGAAGATCGCCCCGGCCCTGGCGGCCGGCAATACGGTGGTGATCAAGCCCTCCGAGCTGACCCCGCTGACCGCACTGCGCCTCGGTGAACTGGCCCGGGACCTGCTGCCAGCGGGGGTGCTGAACATTCTCTTCGGCCGTGGCCAGACGGTCGGTAACCCGCTGGTCACCCACCCCAAGGTGCGCATGGTGTCGCTGACCGGCTCGATCCCTACCGGCGCACACATCATCAGCGCCACTGCCGACAGCGTAAAACGCATGCACATGGAACTGGGCGGCAAGGCCCCGGTTTTGGTGTTCGATGATGCCGACATCGACGCCGCCATCGACGGTATCCGCACCTTCGGCTTCTACAACGCCGGCCAGGACTGCACCGCCGCCTGTCGGCTGTATGTGCAGGACGGCATCTACGAGCGTTTCGTCGAACGCCTGGGGGCCGCAGTGGCCAGCCTCAAGCCAGGCCTGCAGGATGCCGAGGACACTGAACTTGGGCCACTGATCAGTGCACAGCACCGCGACAAGGTCGCAGGGCTGGTGCAACGGGCCATCGCCCAGCCGCATATTCGCCTGGTAACCGGTGGCAAGGCGATTGATGGCGACGGCTTCTTCTTCGAACCGACCGTGCTGGCCGATGCCCTGCAGGATGACGAAATCGTGCGCAACGAAGTGTTCGGCCCCGTGGTGTCGGTGACCCGCTTCAGCGACGAGGCCCAGGCGCTGTCCTGGGCCAACGACTCCAACTACGGCCTGGCCTCATCGGTCTGGACCCGCGACACCGGCCGCGCCCACCGCCTGGCGGCGCGCCTGCAGTATGGCTGCACATGGGTGAACACCCACTTCATGCTGGTCAGCGAAATGCCCCATGGCGGGCAGAAGCATTCGGGGTATGGCAAGGACATGTCGATGTATGGGCTGGAGGACTACACCTGTGTGCGGCATGTGATGATCAAGCATTGAGGGTAAAGCCTGGGCTGAGATCGGCACCTCAGTCCGGGAGCTTTCCTGCAATCGGTTCGGCCCATTCCTAATGCCACATCCTTTAGCTTGTAGTCATCGAAACTGGATTATCACGAGGCTGGATGACATGAAATATCGAGGACAACGAGCAAAGGTGAAATACAGCAAGGAAGACCATTCATGGGTCGGGCACCTTTGCACGACTTGCGATATCGTCGGGTTTCACGCTCGGTCGCGCAGGCTATTGCCTGCCGCGTTCAAAGAGGCAGTGGACGACTATTTGGAAGTAGCCAATAGAAAGGAGTAAGTATCAACGCCTGACTTTGCGCGATTTCTGTGGGAGCGGGTTCATCGAGGCGTCGAACCGCCGCGAACACCGGCAAAGCCGGTGCAAAACACCGAGCCGCCTTCTTCGCGGGCTTGCCCGCTCCCACAGGTACATCACAGCCCTTGAGGTTAGTGATTTACCTGTGGGAGCGGGCAAGCCCGCGAAGAGGCCAGTACAGATAGCCCCTAGTCGCGCAGGTCCGACTCGTGAATCGGGTTAGCCCGGCTGGTGGCGCGCTGGTACTGCGCTGGCCAGGTGGCCTTGTTGCCGCCCAGATCATCGTCGGCATGCAGCGGCCAGTACGGGTCGCGCAGCAGTTCACGGGCAAGGAAGATGATGTCGGCCTGGCCGGTGCGCAGGATGTGCTCGGCCTGGGCCGGTTCGGTAATCATGCCCACGGTGCCGGTAGCAATTTCCGACTCCTTGCGCACGCGCTCGGCGAAGCGGGTCTGGTAGCCGGGCCCGGTGGGGATTTCGGCATTGACCGAGGTGCCGCCGGAGGACACATCGATCAGGTCGACGCCCAAGCCACGCAGACGGCGCGCCAGTTCGACGGTTTCATCCGGATTCCAGCCGTCCTCGACCCAGTCGGTGGCCGATACACGCACGAACAGCGGTAACTCGGCAGGCCAGACCTTGCGCACGGCCTCGACCACCTGCAGGGTCAGGCGGATACGGTTTTCGAAGCAACTGCCGTATTCGTCGCGACGCTGGTTGCTCAGCGGCGACAGGAACTGGTGCAGCAGGTAGCCATGAGCGGCGTGGATTTCGACCACCTTGAAACCGGCCTTCAGGGCACGCTCGGTCGAGGCGACGAAGGCGGCGATCACATCCTGGATCTCGTCATGGGTCAGCTCGCGTGGCGGTGTGTGTTGCGGGTCGAAGGCGATCTTCGACGGCCCCACCGGCTGCCAACCGCCCTCTTCCAGTTTGACGCTGCCTTGCTTGCCCAGCCACGGACGATAGGTGCTGGCCTTGCGCCCGGCGTGAGCCAGCTGAATACCGGGCACGCCCCCCTGGGCGGTGATGAAACGGGTGATGCGCTGCAATGGGGCGATCTGCGCGTCGTCCCACAAGCCGAGGTCTTCAGCGGTGATGCGGCCATCGGCGGTAACCGCCACGGCTTCAGTGATTACCAGGCCCGCACCACCCACGGCGCGGCTGCCTAAATGGACAAGGTGCCAATCGTTGGCCAGGCCATCGACAGCGGAATACTGGCACATCGGCGAAACAGCTATGCGGTTGGGCAGGGTCAACTGACGCAGGGTGTAAGGCTCGAGCAACAGGCTCATGAGGGCACCTCCCAAGGACTCCAATGGTGATCCGGCCCGAACACTCAATTGCACGTCCCTGGCCCGGGTCCGGTCATAACATCAGACTAGACCAGAATGGTTGGGGGGGAGGTTCCATGGGATTTGGTAGAGGTTGAACGGCTCTGCGTTACCAGCCCCATGTCTGATCAGAGTTTCAGATATCCCTTACGGCCCAG
>NZ_NEJR01000015.1:0-146813 GCF_002113165.1 Pseudomonas sp. B19(2017) | reverse complement strand
CCCCCAGCGAGCCCGCCATCACCCCAGCCCGCACGCGTCGCCCCCGCCAGCGCAAGCCGGAACCAACGATCACCAGCATCAGCCAGCAACCTGCCGCACTGGAAGTCGCCACCGCCCCCAAAGGAAGCAACGAAGACAGTACCTCGGCCCGCCTGCCGGCCAGCTACCCCTACCGCACCCGCATGCGTCGCCAGGACTACGAAAAGGCCAAACACGCGTTGCAGATCGAGTTGCTGAAGGTGCAGAGCTGGGTGAAGGAAACCGGCCAGCGCGTGGTGATCCTGTTCGAAGGGCGTGACGCAGCGGGCAAGGGCGGTACCATCAAGCGTTTCATGGAGCACCTCAACCCACGCGGTGCGCGCATCGTGGCCCTGGAGAAGCCTTCCGAACAGGAACAGGGCCAGTGGTATTTCCAGCGCTACATCCAGCACCTGCCCACGGCGGGTGAAATGGTGTTCTTCGACCGCTCCTGGTACAACCGCGCCGGGGTCGAGAAGGTGATGGATTTCTGCACGCCGCTGCAGTACCTGGAATTCATGCGCCAGGCCCCGGACCTGGAGCGGATGCTGTGCAACAGCGGCATCCTGCTGTTCAAGTATTGGTTCTCGGTGAACCGCGAAGAGCAATTGCGCCGTTTCATCTCGCGCCGGGACGACCCGCTCAAGCACTGGAAGTTGTCGCCGATCGACATCAAGTCGCTGGACAAGTGGGAGGACTATACCGCCGCCAAGGAAGCGATGTTCTTTCATACCGACACGGCCGACGCGCCATGGACGGTGATCAAGTCCGACGACAAGAAACGGGCGCGGATCAACTGTATTCGCCATTTCCTGCATGCGCTGGACTACCCAGGCAAGGACCCTCAGGTGGCGCATGCACCCGACCCCGTGCTGGTGGGCCGGGCTGCACGCGGCTTTGAAGACGACGACACCCCTCGATCAACGGGCTGAAGAACAGTCACCGCAGGCCCGGAACGCCTGCGGGACGCCCCCTAGTCGCGCGACATGGCACGAAGATGCTCGAAAGCGTCCTCGGTCATGTGCCCCAGATAGGAGACGCCGTGCAAATAAAGGTCACCGTGCTTCTTGCTGTCTTCCATAATTGCCCGGATGTCAGCCTTTGTGAGCGCCTGCTGGTTGCACTTGGCGAACCCGGTCACATAGTAAAGCCTATCGTCTTCGTCTTCGTCATAACCATACATGGTTACAAGATAGCAATGTTTCACATTCTCTCCTTAGTGCCACTGTGCGCTGCCTGTGAACGCCGATCTGGCATGGTGATCGACTGCCGCCCGAACATGAGTGACAGCGAGGGAGAGGTTAGGTAGCTCAGACGGCGGACATAATCTGGATGCATGTCCGTATCAACCCCACCAGCCTGGATTGTCACGGCGTACAGCTTGGGTTTCTCAAGCAATTGCGCTTCAATACGCGCAACTTCAAGCAGCCCCCAGGATTCCCCATGGCCACCCCTACCAAGCAACAGAAACGCGCCAAGCGCGCCGCCAGCAAGGCCAAGCAGAACCGCATGGTACGCAGCGGCCAGGCGGTCAAGGCCAGTGCCGGCGACAGCGCCAGCATCGAGCAGGTGTACAACAAGGCCATGGAGTCGGGCAGCTACGACCCGCTGTTCAAGAAGATGAAGGAAGCCCAGGAAGGCGGCCTGGTGCCGATGATCTCGGTGTTCCTGGTAGACCCGCTGCTGGCCCTGGTGCTCAAGGGGCACAAGGAAGAACACGCCACCGACTACATCGTGCTGGTGTTCAATGCCTACCGTAAGTGGCTGGATGGCGCCGACGAAGAGGCGACCATGGCCTGGCTGGAGAGTGATGAATTCCAGGCGGCCTATGTCGCGGCCTCGGAGGCGGTGGCCAAGCAGCAGCAACAACAGAAGCAGTTTGGCTGACAGCGCCATGTAGCCTGTTCCGGCCTCTTCGCGGGCACGCCCGCTCCCACATTGACGGCAACGCCGCTCATGTGGGAGCGGGCAAGCCCGCGAAGGGGCCGGTACAGGCAATAAAAAAGGCCGCGCCCTTCACAGGACGCGGCCTTTTCATTTCAGCCAGCGCGGATCAGTTGTCCAGCGCCACCCGCCCGGCAGCTTCACGCTTGCGATGCACCAGCAAGCCAGCCGCCACCACACCAATGCTCAGCAGTGCGGTCGCGATGATTTCGGCGCGGTGGTCCTCACGCAGCGCCATCACCACCAGAATGGCAATGATGAAGGCAATGGTCGCCCAGGTCAGCCCCGGGAACAGCCACATCTTGAAGGTGATCTTCTCGCCGCGGGCCTCACGCTGGGCACGCATGCGCAGCTGCGATACGGCAATCACCAGGTACACCAGCAACGCAATGGCACCCGAGCTAGCCAGCAGGAATTCGAACACCTGGGCCGGGGCCACGAAGTTGGCGAACACGCAGAGGAACGCCGCTGCAGTGGACAGAAGAACCGCCACATGCGGGGTAGCCGACTTGGTAGTGCGCTGGGCAATGGCCGGGGCGTCACCGCGCTTGCTCAGCGAGAACAGCATGCGCGACGAGGTGTACAGCGCCGAGTTCAGGCAGCTGGTCACGGCGATCAGCACGACAATGTCAACGATCAGCTTGGCATTCGGCACACCGATGCGGCTCAGCACGGTCTGGTAGGAACCGGTCTCGGCCAGCGCCGGGTCGTTCCACGGTACCAAGGCCACGACCAGGAAGATCGACACCAGGTAGAACAGGCAGATACGCCAGATCACCGAATTGGTGGCGCGGCTGATCTGCTTGCCCGGGTCTTTCGACTCGGCAGCGGCGATGGTGACAATTTCGGTACCCATGAACGAGAACATGGTGGTCAACATGGCTGCCAGCACCGCGCCCAGGCCGTTAGGCATGAAGCCCTGGGTGTCGAACAGGTGGCTGGCACCGCTGACCTGGCTGCTTGGCACAAAGCCGAACAAGGCAGCACAGCCCACAGCGATGAAGCCAATGATCGCCAGTACCTTGAGCAGGGCGAACCAGAACTCGAACTCGCCATAGTTTTTCACGCTGCACAGGTTGGTCAGGGTCAGCGCCAAGGTAATCACCAGGGAGAACGCCCACAGGTCAACCGCAGGGAACCAGGCATGCAGGATGGCAGCGGCGGCGTTGGCTTCCAGCGGAATTACCAACACCCAGAACCACCAGTACAGCCAGCCGATGGTGAAACCGGCCCAGCGCCCGATGGCGCGGTCGGCATAAGTAGAGAACGAACCGGTGTCAGGCGAGGCGACCGCCATTTCACCCAACATGCGCATGACCAGTACGACCAGCGTACCGGCGGCAGCGTAAGCCAGCAGCACGGCAGGGCCGGCAGCAGCGATAGCGTGGCCGGAGCCAACGAACAGGCCGGCACCGATGACGCCAGCGATGGACAGCATGGTCACATGCCGTTGTTTGAGCCCCTGAGCGAGGTCATTGGAATTGTTACCGCTCATTAAAACTACCTTTGTAAGGAGTGGACCACGCCGACTGCGGATACGGAGCGCGCCTGGGGTTGACCTAGGCGTCGCTGCAATCGGCGGTTTCCTTCTGGCAATAAGTGCGCCATATGCTGAATACATTCGTCAGAAAAGTCGGCAGGCCTTTTAGCACGCGGTTTGGAGGGCTTTCGGCCAATGGCTGACCGAAAGGCCGCCAAATCATCGGATTACTGAAATACTCACTTACAAACGCACCAAAGGTGCTCCACGGTAACACCCGTGCACCATTGCAATACCAAAAAGTGCAACCCTTAGGTACAACCTAGAGACCTGACCGCCCCGTTCGCGGGCAAGCCCGCTCCCACAGTTCAGGTGCAACCATTTGGGCTTTTTAAAGAACCTGTGCGAGCGGGCGTACCCGCGAAAGGTCTAAAACCGCTTCCATGAGCGGGCCAAAGCTGGCACCATCGCGCCTTTTTTCATCAAGGCTCTGGTGCTGGGCGACACCTTCGCGGACATCCGCGCGACGTTGCGCTGCAGCGATGCGACAAACTGCCCCATCAGCGCCCCGAGTGCCCAGCGACCCTGTTGGCCGTGATAATGCCGCTATGCTAGCTTGGCGCACGCCAGGAAGGCCGCCAACAGCTGGGAACGCACCCGTACACATGAGGACCGCACATGGCTCAGGCCACGCCCGCGCTGGAAATCCGCAATCTGCACAAACGCTACGGCGAGCAGGAAATTCTCAAGGGCATTTCGCTGACCGCGCGCGACGGTGACGTGATCTCCATCCTGGGGTCGTCCGGCTCCGGCAAGTCCACCCTGCTGCGCTGCATCAACCTGCTCGAGAACCCGCACCAGGGCGAAATCCTGGTCGCCGGTGAAGCCCTCAAGCTCAAGGCCGCGAAGAACGGCGACCTGATCGCCGCCGACAACCGCCAGATCAACCGCCTGCGCAGCGAGATCGGCTTCGTCTTCCAGAACTTCAACCTGTGGCCGCACATGTCGATCCTCGACAACATCATCGAGGCGCCACGCCGCGTGCTCGGCCAGAGCAAGGCCGAGGCCATCGAAGCCGCCGAAGCCCTGCTGAACAAGGTCGGCATCTACGACAAGCGCCACAGCTACCCCGCCCAGCTTTCCGGTGGCCAGCAACAGCGCGCCGCCATTGCCCGTACCCTGGCCATGAAGCCCAAGGTCATCCTGTTCGACGAGCCAACTTCGGCACTCGACCCGGAAATGGTCCAGGAAGTGCTAAACGTTATCCGCGCATTGGCCGAAGAAGGCCGTACCATGCTGCTGGTGACGCACGAGATGAGCTTTGCCCGCCATGTGTCCAGTGAAGTCGTCTTCCTGCACCAGGGCCTGGTAGAAGAGCAGGGATCGCCGCAGCAGGTCTTCGAGAACCCGACCTCGGCGCGTTGCAAGCAATTCATGTCCAGCCACCGCTAACGGAGCAATACATGCACACTTACAAGAAGTTCCTCCTGGCAGCTGCTGCCACGCTGGTGATGTCGGCCAACGCCCTGGCCGCAGAAAAACTGCGCATGGGTATCGAAGCTGCCTACCCACCGTTCAACAACAAGGATGCCAGCGGTAACGTGGTCGGCTTCGACAAAGACATCGGCGACGCCCTGTGCGCCAAGATGAAAGTCGAGTGCTCGGTCGTCACCTCCGACTGGGACGGCATCATCCCGGCCCTGAACGCCAAGAAGTTCGACTTCCTGGTGTCGTCGCTGTCGATCACCGACGAGCGCAAGCAGGCCGTGGACTTCACCGACCCGTACTACTCCAACAAGCTGCAGTTCATCGCGCCTAAAAATGTCGATTTCAAAACCGACAAGGCCTCGCTCAAGGGCAAGGTGATCGGCACCCAGCGCGCCACCCTGGCTGGCACCTGGCTGGAAGACAACTACGGTGACGACGTAGAGATCAAGCTGTACGACACCCAGGAAAACGCCTACCTCGACCTGGTTTCCGGCCGCATCGACGGCATCCTGGCCGACAAGTACGTGCAGTACGAGTGGCTGAAGAGCAAAGACGGTTCGAACTTCGAGTTCAAGGGCGAGCCGGTGATGGACAGCGACAAGATCGGCATTGCCGTGCGCAAGGGTGACACCAAGCTGCGCGACAACCTGAACAAGGCCCTGGCAGAAATCAAGGCCGACGGCACGTACAAGAAGATCAACGACAAGTACTTCCCGTTCAGCATCGAATGATCCGCCCCGACCGGCGCGCCCTTGCGGCGCGCCAGTCCCTAGAATGACCTGCCCATGAATATCGACCTGCACGGATTCGGTCCGGCCATGATGGCCGGCACCCTGATGACCGTAAAACTGGCGCTTTGCGCCTTGCTGCTGGGCCTGGTCCTGGGCCTGCTCGGCGCCCTGGCCAAGACTTCCACCATCAAGCCGCTGCAATGGCTTGGCGGCTTCTACTCGACCCTGGTTCGCGGCGTGCCCGAACTGCTGTGGGTACTGCTTATCTATTTCGGCACCGTGGGGTTGATGAACGCCCTTGGTGAAGCCCTGAACATGCCGGGCCTGGAGCTCAGCGCCTTCGCTGCGGGCGTGATTGCCCTGGGCCTGTGCTTTGGCGCCTATGCCACCGAAGTGTTCCGTGGCGCCATTCTGGCAATTCCCAAAGGCCACCGCGAAGCCGGCCTGGCGCTGGGCCTGTCCAAGGGCCGCATCCTGTCGCGGATCATCCTGCCGCAAATGTGGCGCATCGCCCTGCCCGGCCTTGGCAACCTGTTCATGATCCTGATGAAGGACACCGCCCTGGTGTCGGTGATCGGCCTGGAAGAGATCATGCGCCACGCACAAATCGGCGTGACCGTGACCAAAGAGCCGTTCACCTTCTACATGGTCGCGGCCTGCATTTACCTGAGCCTGACCATCATTGCCATGACCGGCATGCACTTCATGGAAAAACGCGCCGCTCGCGGCTTTGCGAGGGCCGAATAATGAATTGGGAAGTCATCATCAAATGGCTGCCACGCCTGGCCCAGGGTGCGACCCTGACCCTGGAGCTGGTAGCCATCGCGGTGGTTGCCGGGTTGATCCTGGCCATCCCGCTGGGCATCGCCCGCTCCTCGCGCCATTGGTATGTGCGCACGGTGCCGTTCAGCTACATCTTCTTCTTCCGTGGCACGCCGCTGCTGGTGCAGCTGTTCCTGGTCTACTACGGCCTGGCGCAGTTTGACGCGGTGCGTTCGAGTTCGCTGTGGCCGTACCTGCGCGACCCGTTCTGGTGCACCGTGCTGACCATGACCCTGCACACGGCTGCCTACATCGCCGAGATCCTGCGCGGCGCGCTGCAGTCGATCCCCAAGGGTGAGATCGAGGCGGCACGGGCGCTGGGCATGTCGCGGGGCAAGGCGCTGTTCTACATCATGCTGCCACGCGCTGCGCGCATCGGCCTGCCGGCGTACAGCAACGAAGTGATCCTGATGCTCAAGGCCAGTGCCCTGGCCAGTACCGTGACCCTGCTGGAACTGACCGGCATGGCCCGTACCATCATCGCCCGCACCTACCTGCCGGTGGAGATCTTCTTTGCCGCCGGGGTGTTCTACCTGGTGATCTCGTTCGTACTGGTGCAAGGCTTCAAGCTGCTGGAGCGCTGGTTGCGCGTTGATGCCTGCCAGGGCCGCTGAAACCTCACTGACTGCTTCGCGGGCACGCCCGCTCCCACAGGTAACGCTATACCTGTGGGAGCGGGCGTGCCCGCGAAGAGGCCCTCGAACCCACCACACATCCTTGCCATGCCCAACCACCTCCACAGCCCCCACCTTAGCACCCGCTTCCAGGCCCTCGACCAGTTCCTGATCGAGCACCAGCAGCTGTGGAAACCCCGCCCCTTCACCACCCTGCAGCTGGCCTGGGAAACCGCCTACCCCGAGCTTGCCGCCCACCTGCGCCAATGCTCCCTGGCAGACGCCGAAACCGACACCACCGCTACCCCGTTGCCTGCCCCGTTCCCACAACTGGCCCAGCAAGCCCGACAGCTTTCAGCCATCGGCAACCTCCCGGCAACCGACCTGCCCCCTGCCGCCCACCGCCTCGACGTCGCCGTCCCCGGCCGCAAGTGGCAGCAGATCGAAGCCTTCGCCAGCCACCTGGCCTTCCGCGAACAGCCCCGTCACTGGCTGGACTGGTGCTCCGGCAAAGGCCACCTGGGCCGCCGCCTGTTGCAACCCGGCCAACACCTGACCTGCCTGGAATACGACGCCGAACTGGTCGCCGCCGGCCAGGCCCTGAGCGCGCACCACCACTTGCCGGCGCAGCACGTGCACCAGGATGTGATGGCCAACGACAGCGCCCGTCACCTGGCTGGCGACAAAAGCGTGGTCGCCCTGCATGCCTGCGGCGACCTGCATGTGCGCCTGATGCAACTGGCCAGCCAGCAAGGTTGCCGGCAACTCGCCGTGGCGCCCTGCTGCTACAACCGCATCACGGCGCAGCAATACCAGCCGTTATCCGCAGCCGCCCAGGCCTCCAGCCTGCGGCTGTCACTGGACGACCTGGGCCTGCCCCTGAGCGAAACCGTTACCGCCGGCGCCCGCGTGCGACGCCAGCGCGACACCTCGATGGCCCGGCGCCTGGGCTTCGACCTGCTTCAGCGCCAGCAGCGCCAGACCGATGACTACCTGCCGACTCCGTCACTGCCTGTGGCCTGGCTGGAGAAGCCCTTCGAGCAGTACTGCCGCGACCTGGCCGACCTCAAGCAATTGCAGCTGACTGGCAACCCGGACTGGGCAGCCCTGGAAGCCGCCGGCTGGCAGCGCCTGGCCGAGGTCCGCAACCTGGAGCGCGTGCGCAACCTGTTCCGCCGGCCGCTGGAGCTGTGGCTGGTACTCGATCGCGCCCTGTTCCTCGAAGAACAAGGCTACAACGTGCGCCTTGGCCTGTTCTGCGACTACCCACTCACCCCGCGCAACCTGCTAATCCTTGCCGAACGCGACCGTTAGCCGCAGCACAACCTGTGGATAACTCTGTGAACAAGCTTGTGATTACCTGTTGGATCCAAGCGCTATTTCAAGCGCTTGGCTTATTCCGGCTTGTGCGTCAAGGCCAGTAAAAACAGGCGTTTGCGCAAAGACCGGCGGTGTAGCGGTCCGGCATGCCTTTCGCGCAAGGTAGCGATGTCACTTGTGCATAAACATTTCTCGTGGTTGGCGCAAGCATTGTTTGAGCGGCCTTTGTGGGTTCTTTTTCTTGCTCAAAAATCTGCAGGTTTGCGCGATTCCTGTGGGAGCGGGCGTGCCCGCGAACACGGGCGAAGCCCGTGCCATGCAACGCGGTGCCCACTCCCACACCTTTCAATGCGCCTTGTTCTTGGCAATCTCGATATCGTTCATCAGCGCTTTGGCCATGTCGCACAGATAATCGGCAGCGCCCAGGAATTTATGGTCATCCTCCATATCCCCCTCGCGCACCAGATGCTTGATGTAGCCCATCAGGATCGAGACATGCTCGTAGGCAGCATCGACCGGGACGCCAGGCTCGACGCGTAGCAGATTGAGGGATGGGTTACCGGCTGCGAGGAAGGTTTCCACGCCTGCGGTGGTGATGGGTTCGATGATGGTTTTCTTCATGGCATAAATCCTTACTCGGGGAAGGGACTGCCAGAAATCTTTCTCACGGATTTGGGTGGCAGCCGTACGCGGGGTGAGAAACCGGTCGAATAAGGAAGCCCGGCCAGACCGAAGTCTGCCCGCGTACGGCCACCATAAAGGGGTAGCGCTTATTCGAGTTGGGTTCTCACACCCGGTCGCCAGAGCGACCCGAAAACGGTATCCGTGAGCCATTTCCCCGACAACAGCGATACTTCGGCGGCGCACGTAGGATAGTTCCGAAGCGACCAAACCCTGAAGCCATTAGCCCCCAAGTTCAGAATCTTCGTACAGCTAATGGCCCCTTCGCGGGCGCGCCCGCTCCCCCAGGTACTACACAGTTTCAAGGCTTGTGGAGATCCTGTGGGAGCGGGCAAGCCCGCGAATAGGCCATCACAGGCAACACAAAGCTAATGCCCGACCGCCGCAACGGTGTATCATCCGCCCCCCAAATCATTAAAAAGTGACGTCGCGCGCTGCCCGCCAGCCCCGCGACCTTCTGGCGTTGCGCCAGAACCGACATGGACTAACGGACCCGACCATCGTGACCCAGACCAAGCCCCTCGCCCTGCTGACCCTCACCCTGGCCCTGACCGGCTGCGCCAGCGGCACCGCGCCCCACCCTACCAGCAGCCTGGGCTGGAACCACCCCGGCATGCAGCTGGGCGGCGACAACGGCCTGCCCCTGCGCGCCGAAAGCCCCTGCCGCAAGCGTGGTTGCGACAACGACAAGCTGTTCTTCAACCCGGGCAAAACCGAGCCAAGCGTCACCACCATCCATCGCGGCTGGTAGGAAAATTCTTCTTTCAGGTCGGTGACTTAGGTCATTTGCGAACATTCGCAACGAAGTGGTTTACAGGCGCCAACCGATCGTTATAATGACGCCCCATTGCCGGTATAGCTCAGATGGTAGAGCAACTGACTTGTAATCAGTAGGTCCCGGGTTCGATTCCTGGTGCCGGCACCATACGCAGTATCAAAAAAGGCTCACCGAAAGGTGGGCCTTTTTTGTTTCCAGCACGCTCTGCATGATCCCTTCCCCCAAGATTGATCTCAATCAAGCCTGGCGCCGGCCCGCAGCTTAGCCTGAGATCAGTCAGCCCTTGAGGGAAGGAAACCATGGCCAAGAAATTCCCCAAAACCCCCAGCCACCCGGAGCGCATCTGCTGGGGCTGCGACCTGTATTGTCCGGCCAAGGCATTGGCCTGTGGCAATGGCGCGAGTCGGACCATGCACCCGGTGGAACTGTTTGGTGAGGACTGGGACAGTTTCGAAGACCGGCTGGAGAAGCCGGTTGATCGCGAGCAAGGGACTGGGCCCTAGGTGAAATAGGGCAGCTTTACGGCCCATAGCCGGCAAGCCAGGCTCTCATAGAACTGCACATAACTCATTGAATTAGCAGGGGCCCTGTGGGAGCGGCTTTAGCCGCGAACACCGGCGCAGCCGGTGCCATGCACCGCGTTGGATTCTTCGCGGCTAAATCCGCTCCCACAGGGGACGCGGATTGCTTTCAATTTCAGTTATCTACGCGACAGCGCAGCCCAAAGGGCTGGGCCATCTACCACAGGTACAGCGCATGGTTTGAGCCTGGCGCCGACCCAGCGAATCAGGTGCCGCGGTGGATGGCACGGGCTTCGCCCGTGTTCGCGGGCGCGCCCGCTCCCACAGGGATCGCGCCACCTGTTAGAAATTTAGCAAGGCAGTTGCTACCAAAATACCTGTGGGAGCCCGGCTTGCCGGCGATGGGCTGCGCAGCAGCCCAAGATGCGGTTGATCAGAACGCGGTGCTAACCGTCAGCGACAGGTTGCGTGGGTCACCGTAGATCGCCCCGGCATAGAACCCGTAGCGGGTGTAGTAGTGCTTGTCGAACAGGTTGTTGGCGTTGAGGCTGACGCTGGTGTCGTCGGTCAGTTGGTACTTGGCCATGGCATTCCAGATGGCATAGCCGGACCAGTTCACGTCAGTGGCCCCGCTGCTCACGCCATTGCTCGGCTGGCCCGCCGGGCTGGAGATCGCGCGGATGTTGCTCTGCGCAGTCACCCCGGCGCCCAGGGTCAGGCGGTCGAGCGGGCCGGAAAGGCGGTAGGTGGTCGAGGCCTTGAACAGGTGTGACGGGTCGCTGCGGCCGTCGCTGTCGACGCGGCGGAAGTGCAGGTAGGTGTAGCCGGCGTACACGTTCCAGCTGGGGGTCAGGGCGCCGGCGATTTCCAGGTCGATACCGTCGGTTTCCTGGCCGGAACCGGCCTTGTAGGCGTCGCCACCGGTTGGGGTGGTCAGGTCGCCGTCGAGCACTGCCTTGTTTTCCTGCCTGGTGCGGAAGTACGCCGCCGAAGCGTTCAGGCGACCGTCGAACCACTCTCCCTTGATACCTGTCTCGTAGCTTTGCCCGCGAATCGGCTCGACCTTGCCGCCGTTGCTGGTTTCAGCGGTTTGCGGGGTGAAGATGTCGGTGTAGCTGGCGTACAGCGAGTAGGTGTCGTTGAGGTCGTACACGGCGCCCAGGTACGGGGTGACGATGCCGTTCTCTTCCTGGCTGGTGCGTGCGCCAGCCACGCTGCGGGTGGTAGCCGAGTAGTTGCTGGTGCGCACGCCGAGGATGACCGACAGCGGGTCGCTGATGCTCAGGCGGGTTGCCGCGTACATGCCTTGCAGGCGGGTGGTGGTCTTGCTGTGGCGGCCGGTGCGCGAGGCGATGATGTTGTAGTCGTCATCCACGCCATTGCGCCAGTCGGTCAGCGGGAAGCCGTTGTTGGCGCGGAACTGGCACCCCAGCGCAGGCGCACTGGCCATGCCGTCGCCGACCATGGTGCAGGTATATTCCGGCGACCAGGCCACGGTGCGGCTGTCGTTGTAGCCGACCATCGCCTGATGGGTACGGCCGAACAGCTGGAACGGGCCGGACAGGTCGATCTGTGCCGATTGCTGGGTGGTGTCGGTGGAGCTGTGCAGGCCGTTGAGCACGGCCCCGCTGCCATCCTGGTCCCAGTAGCCGCCATAGCTGCCACGGCCCGCCGAGTTGACCTTGGCCAAGCCGCGATGGTTGAGGGTTTCGGCGGTGCTCTGGGCGGCTTTCAGGTCCAGGGTCCAGTCGTTGTCGAAGCGGTGCTCCAGCGAGCCGAACGCAGTGCGGGTGGTGTACTCGCCAAAGCTCCAGCTGGGGACCACGTTGGTGCTGCGCGGCAGGTCGGTCTTGCTGCCATCGCGGTACCAGATCGGGATGTTCGCGCCCCAGCCACCGCCGACAATCTTGTTGTATTCGTACTGGTAGCCGGCACCGAGGGTAGTGGCGTCGTCCAGGTCGAACTCGAAGTTGGCCAGCGCGGCGCGGGAGCGTTCGGACTGGTTGTCGCGGAATGAGTTGGCGTCCTGCTGGGTCATCACGAAGCGCGAACGCAGGCGACCGTCTTCGGACAGCGGCAGGTTGAGGTCGGCGCCCAGGCGGCGCTTGTCCCAGCTGCCGTAGGTGGCGTAGGCGCTGCCGCCGAACGTCCTGGTCGGTGCCTTGCGGATCAGGTTGACGGTGGCCGACGGGTCGCCGGTACCGCCCAGCAGGCCGTTGGCGCCGCGCACGATGTCGATGCGCTCGTACAGGTCCATGTTCAGCGCGTTGCCGCCACCGCTGAAGTCGGAGCCGCCCTGGAACTGCAGGCCATCGACCTTCCAGTTGCTGATCGAGTAGCCACGGGCACGGTAGTCGGTACGCCCGCCCACTTCGGACTTGCTCGCGGTCACACCCGGGGTGGTTTCCAGCGCTTGCTCGATGGTGTGGATGTCGCGGTCATCCATCTGCTGGCGGGTAATGGTGGTGACCGACTGCGGCGTCTGCCGCGGCGTCAGGGCCAGGCCGGTGGAGCTGCGGGTGCTTTCGACCGTGTAACCCAGCTGGCCGGCTTCGTCGGCAGACAGCAGGGCGCTGTCTTCGATTTGCGTGGCATCCAGCTCCAGGGGCTTGCTGTCGGCAGCCATCGCGCCACCGCTGAGGGCCATGGCAATGAACAGGGCCAGCGGGTTCAGGCGAGTGCCGCCTCGGCTGATGCAGGGAAAGGCGTTCGGGGTGCTCTCGGTGTTCATTTGGGAAGGCTTCGTATTTGCAGATGATTTTTTGTTAGGATTCTAGAGATCGGCCCCCCGGGCTCCATACCCGGCTTGTACGGGGATGTAATCGAACGTAACGAGCGCCACCGGCCTCACCGAACAGGTGTTTTCCGCATGAGCACAACCCTGCTTGTTGTCGATGATGACGACGAGATCCGCGAACTTCTTTGTGATTACCTGACAGACGCTGGCTATAGCGTGCTGGCAGCGGCTGACGGCGAGCAGATGCGCGAACAACTGGCCAGGCACAAGGTGGAGCTGGTGGTGCTCGACCTGATGCTGCCGGGCGAAGACGGCCTGAGCCTGTGCCGCCAGTTACAAGCCACACCCGGGTTGGCGGTGATCATGCTGTCGGCCAAGGGCAGCACCCTGGACCGCATCATCGGCCTGGAAGTCGGTGCCGATGACTACCTGGCCAAGCCCTTCGAGCCACGCGAACTGATCGCCCGGATCAAGGCCGTGCTGCGCCGTCCGCAACGCCTGGAAGCCCCCGCCGAAGCGCCAGTAGAGGAAACCCAGCTGTTCGCCGGTTTCCGCCTGGAACACGTGAAGCGCCTGCTCACACGCCCAGACGGCGAGACCCTGACCCTGCCCCGCTCCGACTACCGCGTATTGCGCGAATTACTGGAAGCCAACAGCCGCGTGGTGTCCCGTGACCAACTGACGCGCAGTGCGTTCGGCCGCGACCACCTGCCCGACGACCGTTCCGTGGACATGTGCGTCAGCCGCCTGCGCCAGCACCTGCGTCACGCGCCGGCAGGGGCCGCGCAAATTCTCACCATCCGCAACGAAGGCTATTTGCTG
This sequence comes from Pseudomonas sp. B19(2017), assembly GCF_002113165.1. NCBI lineage: Bacteria > Pseudomonadati > Pseudomonadota > Gammaproteobacteria > Pseudomonadales > Pseudomonadaceae > Pseudomonas > Pseudomonas sp. B19(2017). The sequence continues at coordinate 132,857 of NZ_NEJR01000015.1, read as the reverse complement.
AGCATCGCCACCGACGGGGCCGATACCTGACATGCGCTGGCTGCGCTGGCTGTGGCCACGCACCTTGTTCGGCCAGTTGTTGCTGATCATGGTCAGCGGCACCGTGCTGATCCAGTTGATGTCCAGCAGCATCTGGTTCGATGTGCGTTTTGCCCAGGTACTCGAGGCCCCTGTCCGGCTCATCGCCGCCCGCAGCGCGCCGTTGATCGCCCAGGCAGATTGCCGCGCAGGTGCACTGCGGGCGCCAGCGCATTACCAATTGCATTGCAGCGAAGCCCAGCCCACGCCGGTGCAGGACGAGCGCCGTGGGCGCAGGCGTATCGAACTGTTGCTGCACCAGGCCCTTGAGTACGAGTTGGGGCAGGCCCAGAACGTGCGCCTGATGAAGGTGCAGTTGACCGACGAACAGGGCCAGCCGATCGTGTGGCGCAGCCTGTTCGGCCTGCGTACGGCCCAGGCGCATCTGCAGTTCGCGGTGCCATTGGCCGATGGGCACTGGCTGACTATCGAAGGCCAGGAACTGCAAGGATGGAGCGGCGAGTCAGCCTGGGTGCTGATCAGCGATTACCTGTTGCGGGTGTACGCGCTGCGCATCGTCGCGGTATTGCTGGTGTGCCTGATCGCGGTGCGCCTGTGCCTGCGCCCGCTGCGGCGCCTGGCCGATGCCGCGCGCGGCCTGGGTAGCAACCTCGAGCAGCCGCCCTTGGCGCTGGATGGCCCGGAGGAAGTGCGCCAGGCGGCCCAGGCCTTCAACGCCATGCAGCAGCGGCTGATCGCGATGGTCAACGACAAGGCCTACTTCCTGGCCGCCGTGTCCCACGATCTGCGCACCCCGCTGACGCGGATGCGCCTGCGCCTGGAGCGCCTGCCGGACGACGAACACCGGCAGCGCCTGCGGCAGAACATCACGCAGATGGACGACATGATCGGTCAGGTGCTCGATTACCTGCGCGCGGGGGAGCAGCAGAACTTGCAGCAGGTGGACCTGGACCGGCTGGTGGCGCGCCAGTGCGCCGAGCTGGCCACTGCCCAAGAGCCGCTGCCGGTGCATGGCCAGGCGGGCAGCCTGCGGGCCGATGCCCTGCTGCTGCAGCGCTGCCTGCAGAACCTGCTGGTCAATGCGTTGCGTTATGCCAGGGAGGTTTCGGTCACGCTGGAGCAGGCGACCACCGGGGTGTTCATTCATATCGACGACCGCGGGCCAGGGATTGCGCCGGGCCTGCTGGCGACCATCATCGACCCGTTCGTGCGCGGTGAAGGGTCGCGCAACCAGGCGTCCGGGGGGTATGGGCTGGGGTTGAGCATTGCCCAGCGGATTGCTACCAGCCATGGGGGCGAGTTGCGGTTGGCGAACCGCGAGGGGGGTGGGTTGCGGGTCAGCGTGCTGTTGCCTCATTAACAATTTTATGGGGAGGAACTGTACCGCCTGTGCTGGCCTCATCGCCGGCAAGCCAGCTCCCACAGTTAAAGCGTGAACCTCGGGACTGCACCATCCCCTGTGGGAGCGGGCAAGCCCGCGAAGCAGGCGACGCGATGGCTGGCACCGGCTGCGCCGGTGTTCGCGGCGGTTCGACGCCTCGACATGCCCGCTTTTAGAAATTGGGCAAGACAGTTGCCCCTACCTCGACCGCACCGATTTCAAGCCATGCGCAGTACCTGTGGGAGCTGGCTTGCCGGCGATGACGCCAGCACAGGCAACACAACCACAATCAGGTAACAGTCTTTTACCGATTACCCAGGTTTTCCCCTCCCCGCCTTTGCCTATCCTAGGCCCGGTCATCCTGCCTGCGATGGACCCATGAAACACTCTCTACCCAGCCGCTATGCCTGCCTCACCCTCTGCCTGCTGTTCACCGTCGCCAGCCTGCCGCTGCTACCCCAGCATGCCTGGCTGTGGCCGTTGACACTGACCACCGCTCTGCTCAGCCTGGTCGGCCTCAACGACCTGCGCCAAAGCCACCACGCCGTGCGCCGCAACTATCCGATCCTGGGCAACATCCGCTACCTGATCGAAACCATCCGCCCGGAAATCCGCCAGTACCTGATCGAGGGCGACGACGACAAGCTGCCGTTCTCCCGCTCGCAGCGTTCGCTGGTCTACGCCCGGGCCAAGAACGAAAGTGCCGAGAAAGCCTTCGGCACCCTCAACGATGCCTACAAGCCCGGCTTCGAATTCATCAGCCATTCCATGCTGCCGGTGGCCACGCCAGACCCGGCATCGTTCCGCATCGCCATCGGCGGGCCGCAATGCCGCCTGCCCTATTCGGCGTCGATCTTCAACATCTCGGCTATGAGCTTCGGCGCCCTCAGTGCCAACGCCATCGCTGCCCTCAACCGTGGTGCACGCATGGGCCGATTCGCCCATGACACCGGCGAAGGCAGCATCAGCCCGTACCACCGCGAACATGGCGGTGACCTGATCTGGGAAATCGGCAGTGGCTACTTCGGCTGCCGCACCGAGGACGGCCGCTTCGACCCGCAGCGCTTCGCCGAGCAGGCGCGCTCGCCGCAGGTGAAGATGATCGAGATCAAGCTCAGCCAGGGCGCCAAGCCGGGTCACGGCGGCATCCTGCCGGGGCACAAGGTCAGCCCCGAGATTGCCGCAACCCGTGGCGTGCGCGAGGGCGAGGATTGCATCTCGCCGGCAGCGCACAGTGCCTTCCGCACCCCGGTCGAGTTGCTGCAGTTCGTTGCCAGCCTGCGCGAGCTGTCGGGCGGCAAGCCGGTGGGGTTCAAACTCTGCCTGGGCCACCCTTGGGAATTCATGGGCATTGCCAAGGCCATGCTGGCATCTGGCATCACGCCGGACTTCATCGTTGTCGATGGCAAGGAAGGTGGTACCGGTGCGGCGCCACGCGAATTCAGCGACAACATCGGCGTGCCGATGCGCGAAGGCCTGATGTTCGTGCACAACACCCTGGTCGGCCTGAACCTGCGCACCAGCATCCGCATTGGCGCGGCAGGCAAGATCGTCAGTGCCTTCGACATCGCCAGCGTGCTGGCCATCGGGGCGGACTGGGTCAACTCCGCGCGCGGCTTCATGTTCGCCATCGGCTGCATTCAGTCGCAAAGCTGCCACACCAACAAATGCCCGACCGGCGTGGCCACGCAAGACCCGCTGCGCCAGCGTGCCCTGGTGGTACCGGACAAGGCCGAGCGGGTGGCCAGCTTCCACCGCAACACGCTGCATGCGCTGGCCGAAATGTTGGCTGCCGCAGGCCTGGAGCATCCTTCGGAGCTCAAGCCCAAGCACCTGGCGCGGCGTATCAGCCCTAGCGAAATCGGGCTGTTCTCGGACTTGCACACATTCCTCAAGCCGGGCGAATTGCTCAGTGGCTCGATTGAAAGCGAGTTTTATGCGCGGATGTGGCGGATGGCGCGTAGTGACAGCTTTGCGCCGGAGACTGGAGATAATGCAGTAAGAGCTGTGGCGTCAGCTGATCGCCGCGAGCAGACTGAACCAGCATGACATCCAGACTGGGGCTGCTCTGCAGCCCTTCGCGGGCTTGCCCGCTCCCACAGTTATAGCGCCGTTTTCGAATCTGGCGCTGTACCTGTGGGAGCGGGCAAGCCCGCGAAGGGCCGCAGCGCGGCCCCAAGCTTTTATACAAACAAATGTGGATCAGAAGATGCTGATCGGGTACTCGACGAATACGCGGACTTCGTTGCCGTCGTCGTTGTAACCGTTCTGCTGTACGGCGTTGTTGGTACGCACGAACGAGCTACGCAGCTTGATCGACAGGTCCTTGGCCGGGCCGTCCTGCACCACGTAACGGATCTGGTTGAAAATCTCGCGCTCTTTACCTTCACCGAAGCCCTGCGGGTTGGCGACGTTGCGGGTGTTGATGTTGTCACCCACCACGTAGGCCAGCTTGTAGGTCAGGCCCGGGATGCCATAGGCACCGAAGTCCAGGCCGTAGCCCAGCTGCCAGGAACGCTCGTCTTCGGCGTTGAAGTCGGACCAGTACGAGTTCGCCAGGTAGATGGTCGAACCACCGTCACCCACGCCACCCGCGTTCTGGTACCAGCCGTAGTTGTAGCCGGTGCTGCCGGTGCTGCGCTGGTGGGCGATGGTGAACGAGTGCGCACCGTACGCGTAGGTGGCTGCCAGGCTCCAGATGGTGTTGGAGTCGCCGTTGAGTTCGGCGCTCTTGACGAACTTGTTGTCGATGTCCGACTTGTAGCCGTTGAAGTCCAGGGTCAGGGACTGGTCGCTGGCAATCGGGAAGACGTAGTTCAGGCCCAGATAGTGCTTCTTCATCACGTCTTCGTTGTCGGCGGTGTACAGCGAAGCGGTGAAGTTGTCGGTGAACTTGTAGCTACCACCGAGCACGTTGATCGACTTCAGGCCACCACCGTCACGGCGCTCGGCGCTCTTGCGCGCTTCCTGGGTGAAGCGGCCGGCGTTCAGTTCCAGGCCCTGGATCTCTTTGGAGGTGATCAGGGTACCGGTGAAGCTTTCTGGCAGCAGGCGGGCGTCGTCGTACTGCAGCACTGGCAGTGCCGGCATCTGGTCACCGTACTTGAGCACGGTGTTGGAGATGCGGAACTTCACTGCAGCGCCACCACGGGCCAGGTTGTGCGGCGAGTTGGCGTTGCCGTTCTCGTCCTTGAAGTCCGAAGGCTTGAAGAAGTCGACACCGGCGCCACCGTTGTGGCCCTTGCCGCCGTCCAGACGCACGGCGTACAGGCCGAATGCATCGACGCCGACACCGACGGTGCCCTGGGTGAAGCCGGAGGAGAAGTTGGCGATGACGCCCTGGCCCCATTCGATCTGGTCGTCGGTGCCGTGTTTCTTGTCGCGGTTGATGTAGGCGTTGCGCAGCAGGACGTTGGCGTGGCTGTCCTCGATGAAGCCTTTGCTGTCGGCCTGGTCATTGGCCTGTGCCTGGGTCGCGGCGATCATCGCCAGGGCGACCAGGCTGATCCTGGTTTTCAACATGTTGTTTTCCTTATTTCTTAATCAAAAACGCTCTGCAATATGACGCCAGGAACCAACGCCCCTTCGTAGGTTCGACGCTATGCGGATCCAGACTGGAAGGCCTGCCGGTAATCACACGGCGGCCTCTGGCAGCAGCACGGCCAAAATCATGGCCAGCAGGCGTTGGCCGAATCCTAGCCGTGTGCGATTACAAATGTCAAAAAGTCGTGAAATGCAGGTTGATATAACCAAAATCACCGGCGGGTCTGGTGCATTTCCATGCAGGTTCGCGCTATCAGCGGACAATTTATCTTGTGTGGGAAATAGCCATTTGATCGAACGGACAATTTTCCTGTCAGGGCGCGTTCGCAGCGCAAGGCTGTTCCTGGAGGGAAAGGCGGCGCAGCAGGGGCTGTAACAAACAGACACAGATGTAATGACAACCCTTTACAAATAGTCATGCAATAGCAAATAGCAAGCATTAACATCCGCAACTCTTTTTCACCTGCTCGATCCGGATGTGCCCATGCTTGTACCCTGCCGTCTTACACCGCTGACGCTTGGCCTGTCGCTGCTGTTCAGCGCCGGCCTGGCCAGTGCCGCCTCCACCACCCTGCCGGAACTGTCGGTTACCGCCGACAGCGAGCGCGACAAGGACAACCCGCGGGTCAAGGAGGTAAGCACTGCGACCCGCACCTCGACGCCTGTGCGCTATGTGCCGCAGGCCATCGACACGGTGAAGACCGCCAACGTGCTGGACTACGGCAGCAATACCCTGGGCAAGGCACTGGAAGGCATCCCCAACGTCAGCAGCGGTGCAGACACCCGCTTCGACAGCGTGCGCATTCGCGGCTTCGAGGCCAGCAACGACTTCTACCTCAACGGTATTCGCGACGACAGCCAGTACATTCGCGACCTGCATAACATCGAGCGGGTCGAAGTGCTCAAGGGGCCGGCAGCGGTGCTGTATGGCCGTGGCAGCCAGGGCGGTATCGTCAACCGGGTGAGCAAGACGCCGGAGCCCGGCCGCCGTTCGAGCATCGAGGCGCAGGCCGGTAGCGAAGGCCTGCGCAGCCTGTATGCCGACCTCAGCGCCGACCCCAGCGACACCGTCAGCCTGCGCCTGAATATGGGCAACCAGGACAACAACAGCTTCCGCGACGGCATCGAAGGCAGCCGCCAGCTGTTCCTCCCTCGATCAGCTGGCAAATCACCCCCGACCTGAACTTGCTGGTGCAATACGAATACAGCCGCTACAACCGCACCCCGGACCGTGGCATCCCCGGGGTCAACGGCCGCCCGGCCGATGTCAGCCGCAGCACCACCTATGGCGACCAGCGCGACTACATTGACGACCGCGCCCAGTCGCTGCGCTCACGCCTGAACTACCAGCTGAACGAAACCTGGCAGCTGCGCCACAGCCTGGGCCTGTTCAAACTCGACAGCGAGTTCGACAACACCTACGTCACGGGCTACGACGCCAACACCGACACCTTGATCCGCCAGCGCTGGCAGCAGGACCTGAACACCCGCAACCTGTTCAACAACCTGGAGGCCGAGGGCGACTTCGACACCCTGGGCCTGGAGCACAAGCTGTTGCTGGGCCTGGAGTTCGGCAACCAGAAGCGTGACCCGGTGCTGTACAAAGCGGTCGACCAGAAGCTGCAAGGCCTGGGCAAGCCCGGCCGCGACCAGCAACTCAATGGCAACCTGGCGCTGTGGAGCGACAACCACACCGTGGTCGATAGCCGCGGCCTTTATCTGCAAGACCAGATCCGCCTGAACGATCAGTGGCAGGTGCTTGCCGGCGTACGCTTCGACCGGTTCGAAGTGCAGACCACCGACAAGGATGGCCGCCGCGAACCACAGGACAGCAATAGCACCAGCCCACGCCTGGGCCTGGTCTACACACCGTGGCGCGACCATTCGTTCTATGCCTCGTGGAGCAAGACCTTCTCACCGGTGGGGGGCGGTCTGATCGGCATCACCCCGGGCGCAAAGGGCAACACCAACGAGACCAAGCCGGAAGAAACCCGGCAGAAGGAAATCGGCGTGAAAAGCGACTGGTTCGACCAGCGCCTGACCACCACGCTGGCCCTCTACGAGCTGGAGCTTTACAACCGCCGCACCCGCGACCCGCATGACCCGGCAAACATCTTGCTCAGCGGCTTGCAGCGTTCGCGCGGCATCGAGCTGACCGCCACCGGCAATGTCTTTGGCAACTGGTATGTACGCGGTGGCATCGGCCTGCAGGACGCTACCATCGTCAAGGACAACAACGGCCAGGAAGGCAACCGCATCAATGACGTGGCCAAGCGCAACGCCAGCCTGTTCGTGACCTGGAAACCGGAGCTGGGCTGGTACGCCGAAACCGGCGTGACACTGGTGGGTGAGCGTTATGCAGACAACCAGAACACCACGGTGCTACCGGGGTATGGCCGCTGGGATGCATTGGCGGGGTACCGCACGCATGACTGGGATGTGCGGGCGGCACTGAGCAACATTGCCGACAAGACCTATTACAGCTCGGCGACCAGTGCGGCACAGATCCAGGTGGGAGACCCGCGTAGCCTGGTGGTGACTGGCAGCTACAGCTTCTGATCTTTATTGCCTGTACCGGCCTCTTCGCGGGCTCGCCCGCTCCCACAGGGGCAGCACATGCCTCGAAGCCTGTGAAGTCCCTGTGGGAGCGGGCATGCCCGCGAAGAGGCCGGTACAGGTAATACCGATTCGATCAGTGCCAAACCGCCATCAGCGCCTGCATTTCTGCTTCGCTGATCAGCCCTTGGGGGTATCGTCCGGCAAGCAGACGTCGTGGGTCGGTCGTCCTGACCCTGATGCTTCCATGGTGTTTCAACCACTTCGCCACAAGCTTGAGCGATTGGTGATTCACTGCCGATGGGCGCAAAGCCGACTCACTTGCTGCGTTCATTTCTACACGTACTCCCTGGCCCGTGAGCGGCTAATTTACGTAAGGATTGTTACAGATCCGAGAGCGCGGCATGGCCGAGCTATCTAACTGAAAAACAATACAAAACATATGCCAGCACGAGCCTCCGACCGTCCCCGCGGCAAAAAAAAGCCCGTCATGTGACGGGCCCTTTCACGCACTGTGCGTTCAACGCTTGAGCGGCGCCGGCTGCTGCTGGGTCAGGCAGTGGATGTTGCCACCGCCCAACAACAGCTCGCGGCCAGGGACCATCACCACCTCGTGGTCGGGGAAGATCTTCGCCAGGATCGCCCTGGCCTCGGCATCTGCCGGGTCGTCGAAGCTTGGCGCGATGATGCCGCCGTTGACGATCAGGAAATTCACGTACGAACCGGCCAGGCGCACCGACGGGTCACGCTCCTGGCTGCCGACAACCTGGTCGACACCGGCACACTCTTCGGCGGTGGCAAACAGCGGCCCCGGGATCGGCATCTTGTGCACGATGAACTCCCGGCCCTTGGCGTCGCGGGTGTTCTTCAACACCTCCATGGCAGCATGGCAGCGCGCATAGTTGGGGTCGTTGGAATCATCGGTCCAGGCCAGTAACACTTCGCCCGGGCGCACGTAACAGCAGAAGTTGTCGACGTGGCCGTCGGTCTCGTCGTTGTACAGGCCATCCGGCAGCCAGACCACGGTGTCCACTGCCAGATGGTCGCGCAGCACCGCTTCAATCTGCTCGCGGTTCAGGTGCGGGTTGCGGTTGCGATTTAGCAGGCATTCTTCGGTGGTGATCACGGTGCCTTCGCCGTCCACGTGGATCGAGCCGCCCTCCAGCACGAAGCCTTCGGTGTGGTAGCGCTGGCAGCGCTCCATTTCCAGTACCTTGGCCGCCAGCTCCTCGTCACGGTTCCACGGTGCGTACAGGCCGCCATCGAAGCCGCCCCAGGCATTGAAGCCCCAGTCCACACCACGCACTTCACCCTGGTCGTTGATGACGAAGGTCGGGCCGGTGTCACGCACCCAGGCATCGTCATTGCTGATCTCGACCACGCGAATGTTCGGCTGGTCGAGCTGGCGGCGGGCATTCTCGTACTGGCCAGCGGAAACCGCGACGGTTACCGGCTCGAAGCGGGCAATGGCCTTGGCCAAGGCCACATGGGCAGCCTGCGCAGGCTTGCCGCCCAGGCGCCAGTTGTCCGGGCGCTCCGGCCAGACCATCCACACCTGGGTTTGCGGGGCCCACTCGGCGGGCATGTGGAAACCATCGGCACGGGGAGTGGAGTTGAGGGTTTTCATGATTGACCTCTGTGATGGCCCTGAGCCGGACTGTGCTGGGGCGTTTGTCAATTTATAACCGATATATATCGATATTTGAAGCCCGATAATCGGGAAAATCGTGAGCCATCACAGGGATTAAATCGATAACAATCGATACACCCCCAGCCTTGGAGGAGAAGCTAAACGGCATGACATCTACCCTGGCCAGCCCTTGTGAATGCCGTTGAAGCCCAAAGCGGAAAAAACGGCCAGACCGGCTAGGGTCAATACATGAGCAGAAAGGGCCAGCTAACCGCCATGAACATCATCCCTACCGCGATCCCTGAAGTACTGATCATCGAGCCGAAGGTTTTCGGTGACAGCCGTGGTTTTTTCTTCGAGGCATTCAACGCCCGTGAGTTCGCCCGGCAAACCGGCGTGAATGTCGAGTTCGTCCAGGACAACCACTCGCGCTCCATCAAGGGTGTGCTGCGTGGCCTGCATTACCAGGTGGAAAACACCCAAGGCAAGCTGGTGCGCGTGGTGCAGGGGGAAATCCGTGATATCGCCGTGGACGTGCGCAAGAGCTCGCCAACCTTCGGCCAATGGGTCGCAGTGCAGCTGTCGGCCGACAACCATCGCCAACTGTGGGTTCCACCCGGCTTCGCCCATGGCTTCGCGGTGATGAGCGAATCGGCCGAGTTCCTCTACAAGGCCACCGACTACTACAACCCGGGTGCCGAGCGCTGTATCCGCTGGGATGACCCGACCCTGGCCATCGACTGGCGGCTGCAGCAGCCGCCGGTGCTGTCAGACAAGGACAAGCGCGGCCTGCCGCTGGCAGAGGCGGAACTGATGCCTTAACTAGCGCATAATTGCGTCAGACTTTTCTGGCGCCTTTCCGTGATGATTGCAAAACCCACGCCCCCACGCCGTCCCCGCTGGCGCAGCCTGGCCCTGTTGGCCCTGTGCCTGGCCCCGTTACTGTGGCCCCTGCATCACCTGGCTGAACGTTACTACCAGGAAGAACTGGCCTCGCAGAACCGCCAGACCTTGGACCTGTACGTTGCCAACCTGCTCGGTACGCTGCATCGCTACGAAACCTTGCCGCAGATACTCGGCGACCTGCCGGCGCTGCGCGGGGTACTGGCCGACCCCTTGCGCCTGGAAGCGGTGACCAACGCCAACCGCCTGCTCAAGGACATCGTCCAGCAGACCGGCGCCGAGGTGATGTACCTGATGGACGTCAACGGCAACACCCTGGCCGCCTCCAACTGGGACAAGCGCGACAGCTTCGTAGGCCGCAACTTTGCTTTCCGCCCCTACTTCAACGAAGCCATGGCCGGGCGCCTGGGGCGCTTCTTCGGCCAGGGCACTACCTCGGCCAAGCGCGGCTACTTCTTTGCCGCCGCCGTGCATGACCGTGATCGCATCATTGGCGTACTGGTGGTCAAGGTCGACCTCGACCACACCGAAACCCTGTGGGGTCGTACCCCCGAGCAGCTGTTGCTGACCGACCACAATGGCGTGGTCATCCTGACCTCGCGGCCCGACTGGCGCTTCCGCGCAACCCGCGCGCTAACCGAGGCCGAGCGCGAGGCAATCATCGCCATCCAGCCCTACCCGACCCAGGCCCCGCAACCGCTGGTGCTCAGCCCGGACGCCTGGATCAGCCAGACCCGCGACATCAAGGAAACCGGCTGGCAGGTCAGCATCCTCGCCCCGCGCATGCTGGTCGACCGTTCAGTGCAAACCGTGATGGCCATCGGCGCTGGCACCCTGCTGGTGCTGATGCTGCTGGCCGGCCTGGTCATGCAGCGGCGCCGTCACTACATCGACCGCATCGACTTCGAGGCCCGCGGCCGCCAGGAGCTGGAAAAACGCGTGGCCGAACGCACCGCCGACCTCGAAGGCCTGAACACCCGGCTCAAGAGCGCCGTGCTGGAACGCGAGAACGCCCAACAGGAGGCCGTGCGTGCCCAGGATGAGCTGGTGCAGGCCGGCAAGTTGTCAGTGCTCGGCACCATGTCGGCCAGCATCAGCCACGAGCTCAACCAGCCACTGGCCGCCATCCGCAGCTACGCGGAAAACGCCGAGATCCTGCTTGACCACCAGCGTATCGAAGACGCCCGCGGCAACCTCAAGCTGATCGGCGAGCTGACCGGGCGCATGGCCTCGATCATCGCCCACCTGCGCGCCTTCGCCCGCCGTGACCGCCACGCCCCGGAGAGCGTGGCCCTGCAGCCAGCCCTGGACGATGCCCTGGCGTTGCTGGCCAAGCGCCGCCGGGCAATGGCCGTCGAGCTGATCCGCGACCTGCCGGAAGCCACCTTGTGGGTGCAGGCCGGCGAGACCCGCCTGCGTCAGGTGCTCGGCAACCTGCTGGCCAATGCTCTCGACGCCCTGACCGAAAAGGCCAACCCACGCCGCCTGTGGCTGAGTGCCGAGCAGCGCAATGACTGCGTCTACCTGTACATTCGCGACAACGGCCCCGGCTTCAGCCGCCAGGCCCTGGAGCACGCCAAGGAGCCGTTCTTCACCACCAAGACCCGCACCCAGGGCCTGGGCCTGGGCCTGGCCATCTGCGAAAGCCTGATGCGCGCCCTGGGCGGTGAACTGCTGCTGGCCAACCACCCGGAAGGTGGCGCACTGCTGACCCTGCAGCTGCGTGTGGCCGCGCCTGGCGCTACTTTGCCCAATTCGGAGGACCCCTCGGCATGACCACCGAGACACTGATCGACAGCCGAGCCCAGGTCATCCTGGTCGACGACGACCCGCACCTGCGCCAAGCCCTGAGCCAGACCCTGGACCTGGCCGGGCTCAAGGTGGTCGCCCTGGCCGATGCCCAGGGCCTGGCCGAGCGCATCGAGGCCGACTGGCCTGGCGTGGTGGTAAGCGACATCCGCATGCCGGGTATCGATGGCCTGCAGCTGCTGGAACAACTGCACGGCCGTGACAACGAGCTGCCGGTGCTGCTGATCACCGGCCACGGCGATGTGCCGCTGGCGGTGCAGGCGATGCGCGCGGGCGCCTATGACTTCCTGGAAAAACCCTTCGCCAGCGATGCCCTGCTCGACAGCGTACGCCGTGCCCTGGCCCTACGCCGCCTGGTACTGGAAAACCGCAGCTTGCGCCTGGCGCTGAGCGACCGCCAACAACTGGCTACCCGCTTGGTGGGCCAGTCGCCGTCCATGCAGCGCCTGCGCGAGCAGATTGGTGCCTTGGCCGGCATCCGCGCCGATGTACTGATTCTGGGTGAGACCGGTGCCGGCAAAGAGGTGGTGGCCCGCGCCCTGCACGACCTGTCCAGCCGCCGCGACGGGCCATTCGTGGCGATCAACGCCGGCGCACTGGCCGAATCGGTGGTCGAAAGCGAGCTGTTCGGGCATGAGCCCGGTGCGTTCACCGGTGCGCAGAAACGCCGCATCGGCAAGTTCGAGTTCGCCAACGGCGGCACGCTGTTCCTCGACGAAATCGAGAGCATGAGCCTGGATGTGCAGGTGAAACTGCTGCGCATGTTGCAGGAACGGGTAGTCGAGCGCCTGGGTGGCAACCAGCTGATCCCGCTGGACATCCGCATCATCGCCGCGACCAAGGAGGACCTGCGCCAGTCCGCCGACCAGGGGCGTTTCCGTGCCGACCTGTATTACCGCCTGAACGTGGCGCCGCTGCGTATTCCACCGCTGCGCGAACGCGGCGATGACATCCTGGTGCTTTTCCAGCACTTCGCCGACGCCGCCAGCCAGCGCCATGGGTTGCCGCCACACGCCCTGCAGCCGGCCCAGCGCGCCCTGCTGCTGCGTCACGACTGGCCCGGTAACGTACGCGAGCTGCAGAACGCCGCCGAGCGCTTCGCCCTTGGCCTGGAACTGGCCCTGGACGGCCAGGCGCCGCCCGCGGCGATGCCTGCGGTACCGATGCCGAGCGGCAACCTCAGCGAACAGGTCGAACAGTTCGAACGCTCGCTGATTGCGGCCGAACTGGCCCAGCCACACAGCTCCATGCGCAGCCTGGCCGAAGCGCTGGGCATCCCCCGCAAGACCCTGCACGACAAGCTGCGCAAGCATGGCTTGAGCTTCGACGGTGGTAGCGGCGGGCATGACGATCAAGAGGACAACCGTCAATGAACACCGATAGCCAGTACCTGCAGTCCGTCCTGCACGGCGACATCCCCCTGACCCGCGAAATGGGCCTGGAAGTGCTCGATTGGCAGCAGCACACCCTGCACCTGCAATTGCCGCTGGCGGCCAACGTCAACCACAAGAGCACCATGTTCGGCGGCAGCCTTTACTGCGCCGCAGTGCTGGTGGGTTGGGGCTGGCTGCACCTGCGCCTGCGCGAGTCGGGGATCGATGACGGGCATATCGTCATCCAGGAAGGGCAGATCAGTTATCCGCTGCCGGTTACCGAGGCAGCGGTTGCGCGTTGTGCGGCGCCGGATGAGAAGACCTGGGAGCGGTTCCTGGCCCTGTACCAGCGCCGTGGGCGGGCGCGACTGACGCTGGAGACCACGGTGAGCAATGCCGGTAGTGACGAACCTGCTGTTACCTTCAGCGGCCAGTACGTACTGCACCGCTGAAACTGGGAGGCTGTCGCGAACCCTGTGGGAGCAGGCGCGCCCGCGAAGCAGGCTCCGCGGTCTACGGCACCGGCTCCGCCGGTGTTCGCGGGCTTGCCCGCTCCCACAGGTTCCGCGTAGCTGCGAAGGATTGCTGTACCTGTGGGATCGTCAGATCAGGCTCAGGAAGGCTTCGCGCCAAGCAGCATTTGCCGGCAACGCCAGGAAATGCGGGTTGAGCAACGACTCCCGCGCCGGGTACCGGAACGGCAGGCCATCCAGCCCGATCACTTCACCACCAGCCCCTTCCACCACGCCCTGCGCCGCAGCGGTATCCCACTGCGAGGTCGGGGCCAGACGCGGATAGCAATCGGCGCTACCTTCGGCCAACAGACAGAACTTCAACGAACTGCCGATATTGGCCAACTCCAGTTCACCCACCGCGGCCCCCAGCCCGGCCAACAGCGCTTCCTGTTCCGGGCTGGAATGGCGACGGCTGGCAACCACGGTGAAACGCCCACCCGTCGGCGGCGCACTGCGTACCTGGATCGGCCGGGCAGTCTCACCCGCTTCCGCACGCCAGGCGCCCAAACCGCGACCACCGAAGTAGCAGCGCCCGTTGGTCGGCATGGATACCACGCCAAACACCACCTCGCCGTTTTCGACCAGGGCGATGTTGACCGTGAACTCCTCGCTGCCGGCAATGAATTCCTTGGTGCCGTCCAGCGGGTCGACCAGCCACCAGCGGCTCCAGCCCTTACGCTCGGCCAGCGGAATGTTGCAGTCCTCTTCGGACAGCACCGGGATCTGCGGCGCCAGCGCCTGCAGGCCATCGGCAATCACCCGGTGTGCCGCCAGATCGGCGGCGGTGACCGGCGAATCGTCGGCCTTGTTGGTCACGGCCACATCGGCACGCCAGAACGGCAATATCGCCTCACCCGCCGAAAGGGCCAGCCTGACCACTTCGTGCATCAGTTGCAGGTCGTTCATGCTTCCAGCAACCCCCGCTGAATCAGCAGGTCACGCGCCAGGTACAGCGCCGCCAGGGCACGCCCCTCGGTAAACTGCGGGTGCATGGCCAGGGCCGAGAGTTCACGCAGGTTGACCTTGTCGACCCGCATCGGCTCCGGCTCATCGCCCTCCAGGCGCTCCTCGTAAAGGTCGCTGGCCAGCACCACCTGAATCTTCTGGCTCATGTAGCCCGGCGACAGCGACAGCTCGGTCAGGTGCTCCAGCTGGCGTGCGCCAAAACCGGCCTCCTCCTTGAGCTCCCGGTCGGCTGCCGCCAGCACGTCCTCGCCCGGCTCGATCAGGCCCTTGGGCAGCGACAGCTCGTATTCGTCAGTGCCACCGCAATACTCTTCCACCAGCACCGCGTGCTCGGCGTCGAGCATGGCCACGATCATCACCGCGCCATAGCCGTTGCCCCGGCCCACCAGCCGCTCGTAGGTGCGCTCGTTGCCATTGCTGAAGCGCAATTGCACGGCTTCGACGCGAAACAGGCGGCTGCTGGCGACGATTTCGCGGCTGAGGACGGTGGGTTTCTGGCGCATGGGGCGGCTCCTTGGCGTGAACGGGTTACTATACCGTGGCTTGCCGACTGATCGAGAGTTTCCCATGCCTGTTCTTCCCTGGTCTGCCATCGATACCGTCCTGCTGGACATGGACGGCACCCTGCTTGACCTGCATTACGACAACCGCTTCTGGCTGGACCACCTGCCCCAGCGCTATGCCGAGCTGCACGGGGTGAGCCGGGCCATGGCGGAAATGGAGCTGCAGCCGCTGTTCGAACGCAATGCCGGCACGCTGAACTGGTATTGCCTGGACTTCTGGAGCCGCGAATTGCGGCTGCCTATACGCGAGCTGAAACAGGAAATCGCCGACCTGATCGCCCTGCGCCCGGATGCCGATACTTTCCTGGCAGCGATCCGCGACGCGGGCAAGCGCGTGGTGATGATCACCAATGCGCACCGGGATTCGCTGTCGCTGAAGCTGGAACGGGTAGAGCTGGCGCCGTATTTCGAACGGCTGATCAGCTCGCATGATTATGGCTACCCGAAGGAAAGCCCGCAGTTCTGGGATGCATTGCAGGCGGACATCGGCTTTGCGCCGGAGCGCAGCCTGTTCATCGATGACACCCTGGCGATTCTGCGCAGTGCGCGGCGGTTTGGCGTGGGGCATCTGCTGGCAGTGCGCCAGCCGGATAGCCAGGCAGGGCCGCGGAATACCGAGGAGTTTGCGGCGGTCGAGGATTACCGGGAGCTATTGGTAGGCCTGTAAGGCCCCATTCGCGGGCATGCCCGCTCCCACAGGATCACCACAGGTCTGAACTGTGTGCGATCCCTGTGGGAGCGGGCGAGCCCGCGAAGAGGCTGCAGGGATCAATCAGGAATACGCAACACCTGCCCCGGATAGATCTTGTCCGGGTGCTTGAGCATCGGCTTGTTGGCCTCGAAGATTTTCTGGTACTTGTTGGGGTCGCCGTACACCTTCTTCGAAATGGCACTCAGCGTGTCGCCCTTCTCCACCGTCACGAACCGCGCAGCCTGGGCCACCGGGCCAGTCACGGTGATCTGGTCATCGACACTGGCCACGCCAGCGACGTTGCCCGCCGCCAGGATGATCTTCTCCTTTTCCTCCTGGCTGGCCACCTCACCCTTGAGGATGATCGTGTCGCCCTCTACAGTGGCGGTGATATTCGGGTTGCCCAGGCCGACACTTTCAACGTGTTTCTTCAGCTGCTCTTCGGCATTGGCGTTGCCGGGGGTAAGCAGGTCGATCAACTTCTCGCCCGCTTCCTTGACGAAACTGAACAAGCTCATAACGCTCTCCTTGTTGACGAAACCTCGGACACAGCAGTCTAGGCCAGCTTTTCCCCTCTCGCCCCATGCAATCCATCGACGCGGTCTATCAAGGCATAGACCGTAGCGATTAGACGCCGCCGGGTTGCACGCCTAGGCTTGTGCTATCAGATAGCTGCCAATCGCCCGATATCGCCCCGATGAAAAGCATGCCTCCGGTCTGCGCGGCCTCATCGCCCCTGTCCCTGCCAGCCGCCAGCAACACCTACGAGTATGTCCAGCTCAGTGACGCCAGACGCGACAGCACCCCGCTGGCGGAAGAGGTAGCACTGGCCATTGCCTACAACGGCCTGAACCAGGCAGTGATGCTGGTCAGCCCAACCGACCTGGAAGACTTCGCCGTCGGCTTCAGCGTCGGCAGCGGCATTGTCGAAGGCACCTCGGAAATCTACGACCTGAAGCTCTCCGGCAGCGGCTCGGCGATGTATGCCGACCTGGAAATTTCCAGCCGTGCTTTCTGGAACCTGAAAAACCAGCGCCGCCAGCTGGCCGGCACCAGCGGTTGCGGCCTGTGCGGGGTCGAAGCGCTGGAGCAGGCTCTGCCAGAACTGGCCGCGCTGCCCGGTGCGCCGTTGCCGCCGGCACAATGGCTGGTCGGCCTGCGCGAGCGCATCGATGCCTTCCAGCCCCTCGGCCAGCACTGCGGCGCAGTGCATGCAGCGCTGTTCATGGACCGCCATGGCGAGCTGCTGCTCGGCCGCGAAGACATCGGCCGGCACAACGCCCTCGACAAATTGATCGGCGCCTTGCTGCGCCAGGGCATCGACAGCCAGGGCGGCCTGGCCATCGTCACCAGCCGCTGCAGCCTGGAGCTGATCCAGAAAGTGCTGCGGGCCGGGATCCAGACCCTGGTCAGCCTTTCAGCGCCCACCGGCCTTGCCCTGCAATGGGCGCGCAAGCACAACCTCAACCTTATCCATCTGCCCAAGCACAGCGCACCGCGGGTCTACAGCCCAGCGGCGGAGTCGTAACAGTCGTGACCTCGTATCAACCTCTCCCGGACAACGCCCCAGCCTCCTCCCCTCGCTACAAACCCTACCACGGCCCCGCCGGTGGCTGGGGCGCGCTGCGCAGCGTGGCCAAGGCCTGGGTCGGCAGCGACAACGCGCTGAAGAACATTCGCGCACTGCTCAAGACCAACCAGAACGGCGGTTTCGATTGCCCCGGCTGTGCCTGGGGCGACTCGCCGGAAAGCGGCATGGTCAAATTCTGCGAGAACGGTGCCAAGGCGGTGAACTGGGAGGCGACCAAGCGCCGCGTCGATGCCGCCTTTTTTGCCCGCTACAGTGTCACGTCGCTCCTGCAGCAGAGCGACTACTGGCTGGAGTACCAGGGGCGCCTGACCGAGCCGATGGTCTACGACGCTCCCAGCGACCGCTACCAGCCGATCAGCTGGGACGCCGCCTTCAACCTGATCGCCCGCGAGCTTAACAAGCTGGCCAGCCCTGACCAGGCCGAGTTCTACACGTCGG
Organism: Pseudomonas sp. B19(2017); assembly: GCF_002113165.1. Lineage (NCBI taxonomy): Bacteria > Pseudomonadati > Pseudomonadota > Gammaproteobacteria > Pseudomonadales > Pseudomonadaceae > Pseudomonas > Pseudomonas sp. B19(2017). The sequence goes on along the minus strand of NZ_NEJR01000015.1, from coordinate 114,859 downwards.
GGCGCGCCAGCAACGAAGCGGCGTACCTGTACCAGTTGTTCGTGCGCGCCTATGGCACCAACAATTTCCCCGACTGCTCGAACATGTGCCACGAGGCCAGCGGCGTAGCCCTGGGGCAAAGCGTCGGGGTCGGCAAGGGCACCGTCACCTTCGACGACTTCGAGCACGCCGACGCAATTTTCGTCTGGGGGCAGAACCCCGGCACCAACCACCCGCGCATGCTCGACCCACTGCGCGATGCGGTAAAACGCGGTGCCCAGGTGGTGTGCATCAACCCGCTCAAGGAGCGAGGCCTGGAGCGCTTCCAGCACCCGCAGAACCCGCTGGAAATGCTGACCAACAGCGACCGGCCGACCAACACCGCATTCTTCCGCCCGGCCCTGGGCGGCGACATGGCGATGCTGCGCGGCATGGCCAAGTTCGTCCTGCAATGGGAACGCGAAGCCCAGGCCAAGGGCGAACCAGCCATCTTCGATCACGCCTTCATCGCCGAACATGGCCATGGCATCGACGACTACCTCGCGGTAGTGGACGCCACCCCGTGGGAGCACATCCAGGCACAGTCCGGCCTGGCGCTGGCAGATATCGAACTGGCCGCGCGCATGTACTGCCGCGGCAAGCGGGTGATCATGTGCTGGGCGATGGGCATTACCCAGCATCGCCACTCGGTGCCGACCATCCAGGAAATCGTCAACCTGCAGATGCTGCGCGGCAACATCGGCGTACCAGGCGCCGGCCTGTGCCCGGTGCGCGGCCACAGCAACGTGCAGGGTGACCGCACCATGGGCATCAACGAACGCCCGCCGGCGGCCCTGCTGGACGCCATCGAGCAGCGCTTCGGCTTCCCCGTGCCGCGGCACAATGGCCACAACACCGTCGAGGCGATCCACGCCATGCTCGACGGCCGGGCCAAGGTATTCATCGGCCTGGGTGGCAACTTCGCCCAGGCCACGCCAGACACCGAGCGCACCGCCCAGGCGCTGCGCAACTGCGAGCTGACCGTGCACATCAGCACCAAGCTCAACCGCAGCCACCTGGTGCACGGCAAGCAGGCTCTGATCCTGCCATGCCTGGGCCGCACCGACATCGACCTGCAGGCCGACGGGCCACAGGCGGTCACGGTAGAGGACTCGTTCAGCATGGTCCATGCCTCCAATGGCCAACTGCAGCCGCTGTCGACGCAGATGCGCTCGGAGCCGGCAGTTATCGCCGGTATCGCCGCCGCCACCCTGGGCAAGACGCCCGTGGACTGGCACTGGCTGGTGGCTGACTACGACCGTATTCGCGAGCTGATCGGCGACACCATCGCCGGCTTCAGCGGCTTCAACCAGCGCCTGCGCGAGCCGGGCGGTTTCTACCTGGGCAACAGCGCCGCCAGCCGCGAATGGAAGACCAGCACCGGCCGCGCCAACTTCAAGGCCAACCTGCTGCCCGACACACTGCTCGACGAGCGCGTACGCGCCGGCGGCCAGGTGCCGGACCTGATCATGCAGTCGATGCGCTCGCACGATCAGTACAACACCACCATCTACGGCCTGGATGACCGTTACCGCGGCGTGCGCGGCCAGCGCGAGGTGCTGTTCGCCAACGAAGCCGACATTATCCGCCTGGGCTTCCAGCCAGGGCAGCGGGTCGACATCGTGTCATTGTGGGGGGATGAACATGTGCGCCGTGTGCACGGTTTTACCCTGCTGGCCTTCGACATCCCGGCCGGGCAGGCGGCGGCATACTACCCGGAGGTGAACCCGCTGGTGCCGCTGGAGAGCATTGGCGATGGCAGCCATACGCCGACGTCGAAGTTCATTGCCATCAAGCTGGAGCGGGCGCGGGACGACGGGCGTATCCTGTAGCAATTGTGTTGGGTTCTTCGCGGGCTTGCCCGCTCCCACAGGTACTCCACAGGATGGGAAATTTGTGAAGTTCCTGTGGGAGCGGGCGAGCCCGCGAAGAGGCCATCAGCCTCACCGCCAAAAACGAAAAAGCCCTGTTCCATTCATGGTTCAGGGCTTCGTCATAAAAGTCTAAGACAGCCAAAAAACGATAAAGTTTCACAGTAAATACAGTAACTTACAGAATTGTGTACAAGTCGTGTTACTCGTCGGATTTCCGTTGCCAGACGCACCTGCAAGGCTCACATTCGCCTCGTCATCCCTATGAGGCTCTCTTGATGAAGAAGTACTCCTCGATACTGTTGTTGTCTTTCAGCTTGCTCAGCGGCGTTGCCATGGCAGGCGGCACCACCGAGGCCGGCATTGGCGGCGCATTGGGTGGGGTACTGGGCTCTGTCGTGGGCCAGTCCATTGGTGGTAGCACAGGCGGCGCGATTGGCGCTGGCCTGGGCGGCGCAGCTGGTAGTGCAGTCGGTGCCAACAAGCACCAGCGTGGTGAGGCAGCCATCGGTGGCGCATTGGGCGCCGCAGGCGGCAACGTGGTCGGCCGCTCCATGGGCGGTACTACCGGTAGCTACATTGGCGCGGCAGCCGGCGGTGGCGCCGGTGGCGCACTGGGTAACTACATGGGTAAAGAGGCCGACGAAGACGATTACCGCGATGGCCGCCGCTACCGTCGTGGCTATGACGACGACCGTCGCCACTGGGACCGTGGCCACCACTACGGCCACCGCAAGCACAAGCGCCACTGGCGCGACTAACGCCTGAGGGCCCTGCCCCGGCAACAAAAGCCCCGCCCCTGCCAGCGGGGCTTTTTTATGCCTGCGGTTCCAGCAGGATGCCAGACAGGATCACCTGCAGCGTTTCTGGCAACGCCACTGGCCGGCCACTGGCGCGCTCGATGAACACCTGCACCACCGTGCCTGCCGCACACGCCTCCGGCTCCCCTGGGCGGAACAGGGCCAGGCGGTACTCCACCGTGCTGCCTGCCAGGCGCGTTACCCCGAGCCCCACTTCCAGCACGTCCGGGAAGCCTGGCAACGCGTAGAAGTCCGCCGCCGAGCTGACCACGAAGGCGGCCAGGTCGCCGTCACGCAGGTCCAGTTCGGCCTGTTCGACAAGGAACGCCTGGATGGCGGTTTCGAAGAAGCCGTGCACGGTGGCACCGGCAATGTGGCCGTTCAGGTCGTTGTCCTGGGGGCGGGTGAGAATGGGGTGGAAATGGGAGAAGGCAGTGCGCTGAGGGGATTCGGTCATCTGGCTGGCTCTTGTCTTCACAATGGATGCTGACAGTGAAACAGAAAATCCGGATTCTCGCTGCCCGTGCGGGCCTCTTCGCGGGTAAACCCGCTCCCACAGGTCTCCGCCGCCCTCGAGACCAGCGGCATACTTGTGGGAGCGGGTTTACCCGCGAAGAGGCCCGCACAGGCGTGTAGAAAACAAAAAAGCCGCCCCAAAGGGGCGGCTTTCTCGTTGCGGGCGGGTCAGCTTACAGCTGCGGGCCAGCGGCCTTGATGGCGTCGGAGACTTCGAACTTCTTGAAGTTTTCGATGAACAGCTTGGCCAGGCCTTTGGCGGCCTCGTCGTAGGCAGCCTTGTCAGCCCAGTTGGTGCGCGGGTTGAGCAGCTCGGTATCAACGCCCGGAACAGCCTTCGGCACGTCCAGGTTGATGATGTCCAGGTGCTCGGTTTCGGCACCGATCAGCGCGCCGCTCTGGATTGCAGCGATCACGGCACGGGTGGTCGGGATGCTGAAGCGCTTGCCAACGCCGTAGCCACCGCCGGTCCAGCCGGTGTTGACCAGGTAGACCTTCGAGTCGAAGCCCTTGATACGCTTGATCAGCAGTTCGGCGTACTCGCCAGCCGGGCGCGGGAAGAACGGGGCGCCGAAGCAGGTGGAGAAGGTCGACTTGATGCCGCTGCCCGAACCCATTTCGGTGGAACCGACCAGCGCGGTGTAACCGGACAGGAAGTGGTAGGCCGCCTGCTCGTTGTTCAGGATCGAAACCGGAGGCAGAACACCTGTCAGGTCGCAGGTCAGGAAGATGACTGCGTTCGGCTCGCCGCCCAGGTTCGCTGCGGAACGCTTGGCAACGTGCTCCAGCGGGTAGGCCGCACGGCTGTTCTGGGTCAGGCTGACATCGGTGTAGTCGGCGTGCTTGTTGGCGTCGAGAACCACGTTTTCCAGCACGGCGCCATGCTTGATGGCTTTCCAGATGACCGGCTCGTTCTTCTCGGACAAGTCGATGCACTTGGCGTAGCAGCCGCCTTCGATGTTGAAGACCACGCCCTCGCCCCAGCCGTGCTCGTCGTCACCGATCAGGTAACGGCTTTCGTCGGCCGACAGGGTGGTCTTGCCGGTGCCGGACAGGCCGAAGAACAAGGTCACATCGCCTGCTTCGCCGATGTTGGCGGCGCAGTGCATAGGCAGCACGTCGGCGGCCGGCAGCAGGAAGTTCTGCACCGAGAACATGGCTTTCTTCATTTCGCCGGCGTAGCGCATGCCAGCGATCAGCACTTTCTTCTGGGCGAAGTTGATGATCACGCAACCATCGGAGTTGGTGCCGTCACGCTCTGGTTCGCACACGAAGTTGGCGACGTTAAGAACCTGCCACTCGCCGCGACCGGCCGGGTTGTACTGCTCCGGGTTGATGAACAGGCAACGACCGAACAGGTTCTGCCAGGCAGTCTGGGTGGTCATCTTCACCGGCAGGTAGTGCTCGGCAGCGGCCCCTACGTGAACGTAGGAAACGAAGTGATCCTGGGCGTTGTTGAACGCCTCGACGCGGTCCCACAGGGCATCGAACTTGTCTGCCGGGAACTTGCGGTTGATCGGGCCCCAGGCAATGGCGTCCTGGGTGGAAGGTTCTTCGACGATGAAACGGTCAGCCGGCGAACGGCCAGTACGGTGACCAGTCTCCACGACCAGTGCACCAGTATCGGCTAGTACGCCTTCACCGCGTTGCAGCGCTTCTTTTACCAGCTCATCGACGCTCAGGTCGGTGTACACGGTGTTGTTGGCTTGCGTCATGAGATACCCCATCCGGCCCGAGGCCGAGTGCTCCAAACGTTTTGTAGTTGTCTTGAAAAAACTACTACAGCGAAAAAAGTGGCCGGATTATGCCAGAAACGCCCAAAAAAAGTAGGCCCCTCCTGTCAGAACTGCGCTTTTGCGCAATTCGACAGGAGATTGTCCTGTAGTTAAACGTTTCAGTGACGAGTTTCTGAGGCTACGTCAGTGCCGCCACCGGCAAACAGTTGCGCCACGTCGCTGGCGTCGAAGAAATAGCGTTCGTTGCAGAACTGGCAATCGATCTCCACCTGCCCGCCGCATTCTTCCACCAGCGCCTTGGCATCGTGCTCGCCCAAACTGACCAGCGCATTGCCGGAACGTTCGCGAGAGCAGCTGCAGTTGAAGCGCAGCGGCTGGATGTCGAACAGGCGCACGGCATCTTCATGGTACAAGCGGTGCAACAGGGTTTCGTTGTCCAGCGCCCACTCATCGGCCTTGAGCGTGGTGGCCAATGCCACAACGTGCTGCCAGCTTTCTTCACGCTCTTCATCGTCCGGCTGGCGATCGCGCGGCAGTTGCTGCAGCAGCAGACCACGGGCCTTGCCGCCTTCGGCGTTGAGCCAGAAGCGCGTGTTGAGCTGTTGCGACTGGACGAAGTAGTTGGTGAAGCACTCCGACAGGGTGGCGCCGTCGAGGTCGACAGTGCCCTGGTAGCGCTGACCCTTGACCGGATCGATGGTCAGGGTCAGGTGGCCATCGGGCATCAGCTGCGACAGGGTCGCATCCGCAGGGATCTGGTCCGCTTCGTAGCGGGCCATGCCACGGATGTCCCGATCCCCCGAACATTCGACCATCAACAGCGGGATCGGCCCTGCGGAACGCGCCTGCAGAATCAGCAGGCCGTCGAACTTCAGCGCCCCCACCAGCAAGGCGGTGGCGGCCATCAGCTCGCCGAGCAACGCCTGCACCGGCTGCGGGTACTCATGACGCGCCAGCACCGCGGCGTAGCTGTCATCGAGAGACACCCACTCGCCGCGCACATCGCGCTCGTCGAAGATGAAACGTTGGGTGAAATCGGTATCAGGCAAGTCGCTCATAGGTTTTGGCTATCTGAAAATGATGACAAAATGGTTACAAGGGTTGTCGAAACATGCGAGAACCCCATGACAGAGCGCTCACAAGGCGCTCCGATTCCTGTTTGCAATAGAGGTATTTTATGGACAATCGACCACTGTTCCAAGCAAGGTGGTCCTGGGGGCCATTGGCAGCCTGTACGCTGCTTCCCATCGCTCTACTGTGTTTCTGGTTATGGCCCTTTGGCCAGATCTTGTGCCTGACTTTCGACGAGTGGCTGTTCCACAGCCTGAATGCGCCGCTGGCCGACAACACCACCTGGCGCTACATCTGGACTGTCGGCAGCTTGCGCCCGTTCGACATCGTCGTCGGCCTGATCCTTCTGGCAGTGCTTATACGAGGCGACTGGGTGTTCAAGGCAACCCAGGTGCGCCAGGCCTTTTTCGGTTTCCTGGTCACGCTAATCCTCTTAGTGGTGATTCGCGCGCTGTTTTCCAAGTGGGTTGATGCAGCCGGCTGGCAGCACAAGAGCCCGTCAATGATGTTCGACGATGTGGTGCACCTCAGCGACTACTACCCGAACCTGGAAGCAGCCTGGGAACTGAAAGACCGTTCCAGCAAGAGTTTCCCGGGGGATCATGCCTCGGTGCTGCTGGTATGGGCGCTGTTCATGAGCGTGTTCAGCCGCCGCCTGATGCAGTACCTGGTGGTCTGGGGCCTGGCGGTGTTGTTCATGTTGCCGCGCCTGGTGGCCGGTGCCCATTGGGGGCAGGATGACTACATCGGCGGGCTGCTGATGGCGGTGTTGGCGCTGGGCTGGAGCTGCTACACGCCGCTGGCGGCCAAGGGGAGTGCGCTGCTGCTGCGCTGGACGGCGCCGTTGTTTAACCTGCTGGCCAGGTTACCGCTGGTCGGGCGAATGGCTGTCACCCGTTAGGGCCATGGGCTGCTGCGCAGCCCATCGCGACACAAGGCCGCTCCGACAGGGGTACGCGATTTCCTGTAGGAGCGGCCTTGTGTCGCGAAAGGGCCGCAAAGCGGCCCCGGCTATTCGAAGCTCCCATGCAACTGGTGAATCTGCCGCCGCTGCTTCTTGGTCGGCCGGCCGTCGGTGGTCACCCCCATCGCCCCGGCCTTGCGCAGTTCAGCCGCCTGCTCACGCCGACGCACGCTGTCCTCGGTCTCTTCATACAACGTCTGCGCCTCTGGCGCCCCACGCCGCACTACTGAAAGCGCCTTGACCACCACGGTGCGTTCGTCGAACCCGGTGCGCAGCACGAACTCGTCGCCCACCCGCGGCTCCTTGCCCGGCTTGCAGCGCTCACCCCGGCAATGCACCTTGCCGCTCTCGATCGCTGCCTTGGCCAGCGCGCGGGTCTTGTAGAAGCGTGCCGCCCACAGCCATTTGTCCAGGCGGACCTTGTCGTCGTCTTCGGCTTTTTGTGCCATCCCGTTACCTCGAACGCTGTGTTTCATCGAACTGTACTACCGTAACGATCGGATGCAAAAAATCCCCGCCGTGCTTACAGTTCAACACCTCATCCGCAGGGTGCGTTTCGTGAAGACATTTGACCATTTGACTGTGATCGGCCTGCGCGAGTGGGTCGCCCTGCCCGACCTTGGCGTAGCCGGGTTGCGCGCCAAGATCGACACCGGCGCCAGCACCTCCAGCTTGCACGCCACCGAGGTGGAACCGTTCGAGCGCGACGGCCAGCCCTGGGTCCGCTTCACCGCACACCTGGGCTCGGTGGTGCAGTTGCGCCACCGCCGCTGCGAAGCACCGCTGGTGACCATGAAAACCATCAAGAGCTCCAACGGCCAGGCCCAGACCCGCTATGTCATCCGCACGTCATTGGCCCTGGGCGATGGTGTGTGGGAGGTGGAGTTCACCCTGGCCTGCCGCAAGAACATGCGTTATCGCCTGTTGCTAGGTTCCAAGGCCCTGATCCATGGCCAGCTGGTGGTCAACCCTGGCCTGAAGTACGTCCAAGACAAACCGGCCTTTCCGGCCACCCTCTCCCCTGTAACAGGTGCTGCATGAAGATCGCTGTGCTGTCGCGCAATCCGCGTCTGTATTCCACCCGCCGCCTGGTCGAAGCCGGTACCCAGCGGGGCCACGAAATGGTGGTGATCGACACCCTGCGGGCCTACATGAACATCGCCAGCCACAAGCCGCAGATTCACTACCGCGGCAAGCCGCTGGAAGGCTTCGACGCGGTGATCCCGCGCATTGGTGCCTCGGTAACCTTCTATGGCTGCGCGGTGCTGCGCCAGTTCGAGATGATGGGCGTGTATCCGCTCAACGAGTCGGTAGCGATAGCCCGCTCCCGCGACAAGCTGCGTTCGTTGCAACTGCTGTCGCGACGCGGCATCGGCCTGCCGATTACCGGCTTCGCCCACTCGCCGGACGACATCCCCGACCTGATCCAGATGGTCAACGGCGCGCCACTGGTGATCAAGGTGCTGGAAGGCACCCAGGGAATCGGCGTGGTGTTGTGCGAAACCACCAAGGCCGCCGAATCGGTGATCGAGGCGTTCATGGGGTTGAAGCAGAACATCATGGTGCAGGAATACATCAAGGAAGCGGGTGGCGCAGACATCCGCTGCTTCGTGGTCGGCGACAAGGTCATCGCGTCGATGAAGCGCCAGGCCAAGCCGGGGGAGTTCCGCTCCAACCTGCATCGCGGAGGGGTGGCCAGCCTGATCAAGATCACCCCGGAAGAACGCATGACCGCCATTCGCGCGGCCAAGGTGATGGGCTTGAGCGTGGCCGGTGTGGATATTCTGCGTTCCAACCATGGGCCGCTGGTGATGGAGGTGAACTCGTCGCCGGGGCTGGAAGGTATCGAAGTGACCACCGGCAAGAACGTGGCCGGCATGATCATCGAGCACCTGGAGAAGAATGGAGGGCCTAATCAGACCCGGACCAAGGGTAAGGGCTGAGATCCTGGGGCCGCTTTGCGGCCCCGGCAATCACACGGCATTACGCGGCAGCAACAACCCCAGCGGCAGCCTCACCCGCGCCTCGATCCCGCCACCGGACCGATTGCGCAATTCCACATTGCCGCCATGCTGCGCCGCGATCCGCTTGACGATCGCCAAACCCAGCCCGGTACCCTTGCCACCGCGGGCCCGGTCACCACGAATGAACGGGTTGAAGATGGTCTCCAGCTCCGACTCGTCGATCCCCGTCCCGCGATCGAGCACGCTCAGCACTACATACGGCGCACTCTCGTCACCCGACACATAGGCGGCTACCTCGACCCCTTTGCCGGCGTGGTGCAGGGCGTTGCCGATCAGGTTGCCCAGCATGCGCTTGAGCGAAACCCGGCGCAGCGGGAACGGCGGGATCGGCTCCAGGCACAGCCGCACGCGTTCTTCCGGCTGGTTGTACGGCGCCACCACCTCGCGCACCAGGTCGGCCAGGTCGACCTCCTCCACCGGCTCGTCACGGCCATCGCGGATAAAGGCCAGGAACTGATCGAGGATCGCGTCCATGTCCTCGATATCGCGGACCATGTCGTCACTCAGTTCGCTGTCGCTGTCCAGCAACGACAACGACAAGCGCAGGCGCGTCAGCGGTGTGCGCAGGTCGTGGGAAACCCCGGCCAGCATCAATTCGCGCTCACGCCCGGCCTGCTCGACATCCTCAGCCATCTGGTTGAAGGCCTTGTACACCTCGGTCATTTCGCTGGGCGTGTCGCTGATCGGCAGGCGCACGCTGCGCCCCTGGCCCAGCTGGCGGGCGGCGAACACCAGGCGCTTGAGCGGCTGGTTCAGCTGGCGCACGAATATCCAGGCCGAGGCGGTGGACAACAGGCCGATAGCCAGGAACCAACCCAACACGTTCCAGATCTTCTGCCCCCGCAGCGGGTGCGGGTACAGCGGTACCTTCAACCAGCCCGGGCCCAGGCTCGGCGCATTGACCCACAACGCCGGTGGCGCATGGATGCGCAGCCGTACCTCGGTGTCTTCGCCCAGCTCGGCCTGCATCTGCCGTTGGTAGATTTCGCTATAGGGCCAGTGCTGCTCGCCCTCAGGCACCCCCGAGCCGGTGACCCGGATAAGGCCTGCCGCTTCGGCGATCCTGTCGCGGTTTTCTTCGTCGGCCGCCCAATAGGCGCGCAGGGTCAGCGCCACACCGTGGCTGTACTGACGGTCGACCAGCACGTCTTCGTTCATCAGCAGGTAGACCAGGGTCAAGGCCTTGGAGAACAGGACGACGATCAACACCAGCCACAGGGTGCGGGCGAAGAAACTTTGCGGAAACCAGAGCGGTGTCTTCATCGACGGCGCGGCATCATTTGCCGGCGTTCCCGTCCGGCACGAACACGTAGCCCACGCCCCAGACGGTCTGGATATAACGCGGCTTGGACGGGTCCGGCTCGATCATGCGGCGCAGGCGCGAGATCTGCACGTCGATGGAACGCTCCAGCGCATCCCATTCGCGGCCACGGGCCAGGTTCATCAGCTTGTCGCGGGTCAGCGGCTCGCGTGCGTGCATCACCAGCGCCTTGAGCACGGCGAACTCGCCGGTGGTGAGCATGTGCACTTCGTCGCCACGCTTGAGTTCGCGGGTGGCCAGCGACAGCTCGTAGTCGCCAAAGGTGACCGACTCGTCTTCGCTACCTGGCGCTCCCGGCACGCTCGGTGCCTGTCGGCGCAGCACGGCCTTGACCCGTGCCATCAGCTCGTCCGGGTTGAACGGCTTGCCCAGGTAGTCGTCGGCGCCCAGCTCCAGGCCCTTGATACGGCTGAGCTCGTCGCCCTTGGCGGTAAGCATGATGATCGGGATCTGGTTGTTCTGCTGGCGCAGGCGCTTGCACGCCGACAGGCCATCTTCGCCGGGCAGCATCAGGTCGAGCACCACCAGGTTGAACACCTCACGCTGCAGCAGGCGGTCCATCTGCTCGGTGTTGGGTACTGCGCGGGCACGGTAGCCCTTGCTGGTGAAGAAACGTTCCAGCAGGCTGCTCAGCCCCGGGTCGTCGTCGACGATGAGAATCTTGTCACCTTCAGCGGTGTTTGGCGTGCCGGTCATGAATAACTCCTCTGGTATCGCCGCGCATTATGGCGTAGCCATTGCTGCACGTTGCGTGAGCATTGTTAGCAGATTTTTCCCCCGGCGCCAGTTCCGGCTGGCCGGGCGCCATCACCGCAAGCCGTTTGCGATGGGTATAATGCGCGCCTTTCATCCAGCGCCGCCGGGCGAAAGACCCACAGGCGACCCCCGTATTCACAAATGTCAGGTGGTTTACATGGACAGCATCAACAGCCGTATCGCCGAGGAACTGGGCGTACGCCCCCAGCAGGTCGAGGCGGCCGTGGGCCTGTTGGACGAAGGCTCGACCGTGCCCTTCATCGCCCGCTACCGCAAGGAAGTGACCGGTAGCCTGGACGATACCCAGCTGCGCCATCTGGAGGAGCGCCTGCGCTACCTGCGCGAACTCGACGAACGCCGCGCCAGCATCCTGGCCAGCATCGAGGAGCAGGGCAAGCTGACCCCGGAACTGGCCCGCGAGATCAAGCTGGCCGACACCAAGACCCGCCTCGAAGACCTGTACCTGCCGTACAAGCAGAAGCGCCGCACCAAGGGCCAGATTGCCCTGGAAGCCGGCCTCGGCGAGTTGGCCGACGGCCTGTTCAACAACCCCGACCTGGCCCCGGAAAGCGAAGCCGCGCGCTTCGTCAACGCCGACAAAGGCGTGGCCGACGTCAAGGCCGCGCTGGAAGGCGCCAAGTACATCCTCATGGAGCGCTTCGCCGAAGATGCCGCCCTGCTCGACAAGCTGCGCAGCTTCCTCAAGCAGGAAGCCGTGCTCAGCGCCCGCGTCGTGCCAGGCAAGGAAGAAGAAGGCGCCAAGTTCCGCGACTACTTCGCCCACGACGAACTGCTGCGCAACGCCCCGTCGCACCGTGCCCTGGCCATTTTCCGCGGGCGCAACGAAGGCGTGCTGAGTGCCTCGCTGAAAGTCGGCGAAGAACTGCCCGGCACCCTGCACCCGTGCGAGCTGATGATCGGCAACCATGTCGGCATCGAGAACCGCAACCGCCCGGCCGACAAGTGGCTGGGCGAAGTAGTGCGCTGGACCTGGAAGGTCAAGCTGTACACCCACCTTGAAACCGACCTGTTCGGCGAACTGCGCGACAACGCCGAAGGCGAGGCGATCAACGTGTTCGCCCACAACCTGCACGACCTGCTGCTGGCCGCCCCGGCCGGCCCGCGCGCCACCCTGGGCTTCGACCCGGGCCTGCGTACCGGCTGCAAGATCGCCGTGGTCGATGCCACCGGCAAGCTGCTGGACCACACCACGGTCTACCCGCACGCGCCGAAGAACGACTGGGACCGTACCATTTCCATCATGGCCGCATTGTGCGCCAAGCACTCGGTAGAGCTGATCGCCATCGGCAACGGTACCGCCAGCCGCGAAAGCGACAAGCTGGTGGCAGAACTGGTCAAGAAGTACCCGGCGCTGAAGATCACCAAGGTCATGGTCTCCGAGGCCGGCGCTTCGGTGTATTCCGCATCGGAGCTGGCCGCCCGCGAGTTCCCGGACCTGGATGTGTCGATCCGCGGCGCCGTGTCGATTGCCCGCCGCCTGCAAGACCCACTGGCCGAACTGGTGAAGATCGACCCGAAATCCATCGGTGTGGGCCAGTACCAGCACGACGTGTCCCAGCTGAAACTGGCGCGGGGCCTGGACGCCGTGGTGGAGGACTGCGTGAACGCCGTGGGCGTGGACGTCAACACTGCGTCGGTTGCGCTGCTGACGCGCATCTCCGGCCTCAACGCCACCCTGGCGCAGAACATCGTCGCCCATCGCGATGCCAACGGCCCGTTCGCCACGCGTGCGGCACTGAAAAAGGTCAGCCGCCTGGGTGAAAAAACCTTCGAACAGGCCGCCGGCTTCCTGCGCGTAATGAACGGCGACAACCCGCTGGACGCCTCTGCAGTGCACCCCGAGGCCTACCCGCTGGTGCAGCGCATTGCCGCCGACACCGACCGCGATATCCGCTCGCTGATCGGCGACAGCAGTTTCCTCAAGCGCCTGGACCCGAAAAAGTTCACCGATGAAACCTTCGGCCTGCCGACCGTCACCGACATCCTGCAGGAGCTGGACAAACCTGGCCGCGACCCACGCCCCGAGTTCAAGACCGCCACCTTCCAGGACGGCGTCGAAGACCTCAAGGACCTGGAGCCGGGCATGATCCTCGAAGGCGTGGTGACCAATGTCACCAACTTCGGTGCCTTCGTCGACATCGGCGTGCACCAGGACGGCCTGGTGCATATCTCGGCGCTGTCGGAGAAGTTCGTCAAGGACCCGCGTGAAGCGGTCAAGGCCGGCGACGTGGTCAAGGTCAAGGTCATGGAAGTGGACATCCCGCGCAAGCGCGTCGGCTTGTCCATGCGCATGAGCGACACCCCGGGCGAGAAGGTCGAAGGCAACCGCGGCGGTAACCGTGGCAATGGCGGCAACCGCCAGCAGCAGGCGCCGCGCCAGCGCGAAACTGCCACTGCGGCCCCGGCCAACAACGCAATGGCCGCACTGTTCGCCAATGCCAAGCAGCTGAAGAAGAAGTGATGGACGTACCACGCGAATACGTCGAAAGCGCCTTCAGCCAGCTGCTCGGCTGCCGCCTGCAACGCCTGGAAACAGGTGTTGCCGAGGTAGCCCTGGCACTCGAGCCACACTTGCGCAACCGTGGCCAGAAGCTGCACGGCGGGGCGATCTTCAGCCTGGTGGACATCGCCATGGGCCTGGCCTGCTCGGCCAGCCATGGTTTCGACCAGCAAAGCGTCACCATCGAGTGCAAGATCAACTACATGCGCGCCGTCAGTGACGGCGAGGTGCTGTGCATCGCCCGTGTGCTGCACGCCGGGCGGCGCACCCTGGTGGTCGACGCCGACGTAGTTCAGGGCGACAAGCTGGTGGCGAAAGCGCAAGGAACCTTCGCGGTTCTCTAGCTCACCAAGCAGTATCTGCGGTATTTTCGGCAACAGCAGGGGGCCGCTTCGCGCCCCATCGCCGGCAAGCCGGGCTCCCACAGGTAATCCACAAGCCTGGATATCGTGGTTTACATGTGGAAGCCCGGCTTGCTGGCGATGGGCTGCTAAGCGGCCCTCGAAGTCGGCGCTGCGCAATGCCAGAACCGCGTAAACCAGGCGACAACGCCAGTTCCTTTTCCCACTACCCTTGTAGACCGTCTTTTCTACCCCCATATTGGGGCGACTGACGCGTGAAGGAATACATCTTGAGCGACCTCCTCAACCGCCGCCTGAGCCTGCTCGGCGCCAATCTCCCCCTGCTCAAGCAGTGCCTGCACGGTATTGAGCGCGAATGCCTGCGCGTGACCGACGAAGGTCGCCTGGCCCAGACCCCGCATCCGCAAGCACTGGGGTCGGCGCTGACCAACGAGCAGATCACCACCGATTATTCCGAGTCGCTGCTGGAGTTCATCACCCCAGCCCTGCCCGACCCGGCCAAGGTGCTGGAAAGCCTCGAAGAGACCCACCGTTTCGTCTACAGCAAGCTGGGCGACGAATACCTGTGGAGCCCGTCGATGCCCTGCACGCTGCCGGCCGAGGAGGACATCCCGATCGCCGAGTACGGCAGCTCGAACATCGGCAAGCTCAAGCACGTCTACCGCAAGGGCCTGGCCCTGCGCTACGGCCGCACCATGCAGTGCATCGCCGGTATCCATTACAACTTCTCGCTGCCCGAAGCGCTGTGGCCGTTGCTGCGCGCCGCAGAAGGCGGCAGCGAGAGCGACCGCGACTACCAGTCGTCGGCCTATATCGCGCTGATCCGCAATTTCCGCCGCTACAGCTGGCTGCTGATGTACCTGTTCGGCGCCTCGCCGGCCCTGGACAAAGGCTTCATGCGTGGCCGCCCGCACCAGCTCGAAGAGCTGGACGCCGAAACCCTGTACCTGCCCTACGCCACCAGCCTGCGCATGAGCGACCTGGGCTACCAGAGCAACGCCCAGGCCGGTCTCACGCCGTGCTACAACAACCTGGCCAGCTACACCGACAGCCTGCGCAAGGCGGTAGGCACGCCCTACCCGCCTTACGTCGAAGTCGGTACACACGTGGATGGCGAGTGGGTACAGCTGAACACCAACATCCTGCAGATCGAGAACGAGTACTACTCGAACATTCGCCCCAAGCGCGTCACCTACACCGGCGAACGACCGATCCAGGCCCTGACCTCGCGCGGCGTGCAGTATGTGGAAGTGCGCTGCCTGGACATCAACCCGTTCCTGCCGGTGGGCATCGACCTGACCGAGGCGCGCTTCCTGGACGCGTTCCTGCTGTTCTGCGCACTGGAAGACAGCCCGCAACTGGATAACGGCGAATGCGGCCAGTGCACCAGCAATTTCCTGACCGTGGTCAAGGAAGGCCGTCGCCCGGACCTGGAACTGCACCGCAATGGCCAGCCGATCGGCCTGAAAGACTGGGCCAGCGAGCTGATCGAGCGTATCCGCCCACTCGCTGAGCTGCTCGACCAGGCGCAAGGCGGCGCAGAACACGGCAAGGCCCTGGATGCCCAACAAGCCAAGGTAGACGACGCCTCGCTGACCCCGTCGGCCCAGGTGCTGGCGCGCATGACCGAGCATGACGAAAGCTTCGTCAGGTTCTCCCTGCGCCAGAGCCGTATTCACGCCGAAACCTTCCGCGAACAGCCACTGCCCGTCGAACGTCAGCAAGCCTTCGAAACCCTGGCCCGCGAATCACTGGCCGAACAGTCGCGCCTGGAACAGCAGGAAGTGGGCGACTTCGACCTGTTCGTCGGCGCCTACCAGGCCAGCATCCTGGCGATCAGCAACTGATGACCCGCAGCGCCAGCCCGCGCAAGCCGCGTGCCAGCAGCCAGGCCAGAATCGAGGCGATTCTGGCGGCTGCCCGCGAGTTGCTGGCCGAGCAAGGCGTAGCGGCGCTTTCGATCTATAGCGTGGCCGAACGCGCACAGATTCCACCGTCGTCGGTGTACCACTTTTTCGCCAGCGTGCCGGCTTTGCTGGAGGCGTTGACGGCCGACGTGCACCGGGCGTTTCGCGAGGCCTTGAGTGCACCGATCGACAGCTGCGCCTTCAGCACCTGGCACCAACTGTCGCGGCTGGTCGAGCAGCGCATGCTCGATATCTACAACGAGGATGCCGCAGCGCGTCAGTTGATCCTTGCCCAGCACGGGTTGAGCGAAGTAGTGCAGGCCGACCGCCAGCACGACATGGAACTGGGCGAATTGATGCATAGCTTGTTCGATCGGCATTTCCAGCTGCCGACGATGCCTCACGATGTGGATGTCTTCGCCTTGGCCATGGAGCTGAGCGATCGCGTCTACGCGCGCTCCATGCAGCTGTTCGAACAAATCACACCGCGCATGGCCGAGGAAGGCATGCGCGTGTTCGAAGCCTATCTCTCGCTTTACTTGCCGCCCTTCCTGCCACTGCGCTGCAGCGGCTGAGATACAAGTACCACCCCTCGTACCACCGCGATCAATTCAATAAAGGGCAGTCAACACCAGCCCTTGAAGAGACGATTGCTCATGCCCACCTCTGCAAACCACCAGCGCGATCTGGTCAAGACACTGCCTGTTACCGGTACCGACAGCCCCCGTCATTTACTGGCCGGCAAAGGCAACCTGCTCACGGCAGCGCGGCAATCCCTGGAACGCAGCACCAGACAGCTGCGAACCCTGTTGAGCCAGGCACCCAGCCTGCAGCAAACCGTGCACGACACCTTGCAGGCTCAACTGCAACTGGACCCCAGCCATTGCGGCTTGCGCCATGGCGAGAGCCAGGTGAGCATGCTGACATTCGCCACCCGCCTGCTGGCTGGCCCGGTCTTTGCCAATCCATTTGCCGACTGGACCCCGTGGGGCTTCACCGATACAGCGGCATACGCAACGACCACTGCCGATACATGGGCGCAGAACCTTGGCCCCGTGGTCAGGGCAGCGCAGTTTCACGCTGCGGGCAATTACTGGGATGGGCGCATGCCCGGTACCGATACCTCGCGAAAAGCCCAGGCAAGCAAACTGCTTCGCCAGCATTTCACCGGCAGTCTGGACACTGCATATGGCCTGGGCACGATAGATATCAAAGGTTGGCTGCGCGGCAGGGAGCGCTCGGCGCAACACGCCCTGCTGGAATGGCAACTGTCGCCAGGAAACACGCTGACCAGTACAGCCGCATTATTGATCCGCCCTCACGCAGGCCAGACACCCTGGCTGCTCTACCTGCCAGCCAGGTTGCATCCGGTGCTGGCGTTCAGCGATCTTGAATCTTTGCGTGACTGGGTCTTCGTCAACCGATCCTGGTTCTGGTCGGACCCCAGATCTTCCATTGTCGAAGGCGCACGACAGAACGTCGTCGTCACCGATGTGCAAAGCGATGGCTTCAGTGCACTACTGGCGGAAATGCTCCGCCAGGATCAGGAAATTACCCAGCACCACCTGCTTCAAGCCTGCCTGCAAAGCGAAACGGACTCACTGGACTTGTCCGACCTGCAAACCTGGGAACGCCAGCGCAGCGATCTGGTTCGCGAGGCACTCGATGCGACGCTGAAAAGCGCCATCGACCAGGTGAACGCTGACGATACCGCCCTGGCGGAGGAAGAGGCTCACTTTGCCTGCCTGGAACAACACCTGCCCATCGCCTGGCGCCAGCAGTCGATCGAGCGTCAGGAAACACTGCTGGAGCAGTATCTGGCCGGAGAGACAGCGCCCACCTCTGCCAAGGTCACGCTCCTGAGGGAACGCCAGGCAGCGCTCGAGGTACTGAAAGATGCCCGGGACGTCTATTTGTTGGAACTGCCAGCCGTGCTGACGAGCACCAACCTCAAGGAACGCGTGGGTGACAACACGCCACTTGAACAGATCAGCGGAGGGCTTTGCCAAGCCTTGCTCAAGGAAGCTCGCCTGCAGCACACCATGGGGGAGCTGTCAGATACGCATCTGGACTGGATCGAGCAGCTCGTCGACAGGCCCAAGCCTGGCCTGCAACGCCTGGTACAGGCCAGCACCCTGGAGCTGGTGATTGCAGAACAGAGCTGGCAGTTGCACGGTTACATGACCTTCCGTGCCCTTCCCGGAGAAAACGACGACACCCACGCCCCCGGCATACTGCTTTACAGGCCAGGCCAACGTGGCGGGCTGCGGGCTTTCGAACACGAGGCGGCCCTTGCCGGAAGTCTGCTGGCTACGCTGCATGGCGCATGGCCGGACGCACTGCTGGAAGCGGCGCAGCCGGCCGACAGCCTGCAATTGCTGGAGGCTCTGGCCAACGCCACATCGGTATCGTTCAGCCATACAGCGATCGAGTCGCACTTCATGCAACATTGCGTGGAGGCTATTGTTGCCGCGCTGCCTGCCGACATCTCGAAGGAGCATGTCCGACAGCGCCTGTGCATAAGCGCGAACCGCGCCAGGGAGATGGCCCTGGCACGGTTCGCGGAGAAGAACCGTACCAGCAGCATGCACGCACAGCTTGCCCCCTTGCGTCACCTTGACCCGCAGCAGCTCGACGGTATGGCCAAACAGGTCGATGCGTTGCGAGACGCACTGCTTGCCTCAAGCGACCTGCTCAGGATCAGCTTGCCGTCACGCAAGCAATTCACCCGCCATCTGTTGCATCAACATCTGCGCAACGAATTTGCCATTCAGGACATTCCGCAGATCATCCTCGACATCGCCGACAGCGTAGCCGTGAAAAAGGTGGTAACCGGCCAATCGGCCATTGGCGGCGCTGGGTCCCGGGATATACCGGTATTCAGCGAAAAGCGCAGTGACGTTAATCTGGAAGCCTTCATACTGCTGGCACTGGATGATAATCGGCGGCTCAGGCTGGGCAATGCCACAATCAGGTGCAAGCCGGCGAACCGCACGCTGGAACTGGCACTTACGCCAGCCTATATCACCTCGATGATTACCCTGCTGGATGCCGCCGGCAGCTACGAACAACGTATCGTCAAGGCCTACCTGGGCTTTGCCCACGAGTCCGGCTGGCAGGCGCAATGGCGCCAGGAAACCCTGCGTGCGCCTTACGAACACCGCCTGCGGCTGCTGACCTTGAGCAGGCCAGCCAGCCTTGACACCGCAGGCCAGCAGCTATTGGAAAGGTTCTGCCATGAGCAGGTCGACGGCACTGTCACCAGAACCATCACCTACCACGCGCTGGTGCTGGCACCGGGCACTGCTGCTGACGGGTCCAGTAACAGCGTGGGCCTGTCGGGTATCAGCGTCATCAAGGGTATGGCGGGGCCGGTACTGCTGTATATGCCGGATGCCCCCAACGGCAGGATCATCACTCAGCATGCAACCCCCCAGGTCGCCTGCGAGGCGCTGCAAACGATGGCGCTGGAGCGTGGCATGGCCCACTATCTGGCAACCCGGACGCAGGCCGGTAACCCGGATGAACATGAGCGGTACATCAACCAGGCATTGCGAACCGGATTCCGCACCTTCATAGGCATGGGTTCGGTGCGCAATGAAACCTTGCCAACCTACGAAGCCGCCCAGGACATGGGCGAACTCATCCGCACTCATCGCGCTACCTCGCGTAGCCAGGCCGACATGGCGCTTGCCGAGCCCGAGGTGTTCAACCGTTACTTCTTTCTCGGCTTGAGGCTGGCACTCAGCATATTGCCCGGCGCAGGCACAGCGTTGGCGCTGTACGATGGCTGGCACACGGCTAACGCCGCTGTCTCGGCATTCGACAGGGGTGAGCTGGAAGAGGGCCTGCAACACCTGGTCAGCCTGCTACAGTCATTGACCGATGCCCTGCTCACGCTTGCACCGGTGGCGGCCACCGCAGGCAACTCCGCAGCCACTGCACGCCAGTTGACCCGACAACGCCAGCGTCTTGACCCGTTCAGGCCAACCGGCGGAATTCGCAAGACCCCGCCAAGCCCATTCGCGGGTTACGAGGCAGAATTACCAGCAGGCCCGATGGTACCTTCCGCCCATCCCCAAGGGGCGAGTGTGTTCGAACACACTGCAAGCCAACAACACTTCATCTCGCGCAACAACGCCTGGTATGCAGTGGGCTGGGACCCGGCGCACGCTACCTGGCGGCTCAAACCCCAGGGCCTGCGCACCTACCGCCAACCTGTGCGCTTGAGTGAACAGGGGCTCTGGGAAACCCCGGGAAGGCTGAACGGCCTGCTGGTCGACAACGGCCTGCAAGGCGGCGGCGGCATACTCACCACCCTGCACAATCAGGGCATCGCATACTGGCGCAGGATCCTTCGCCGACACCCCCGGCAATTGACCGGCATGGATCTCGCGCACGATATAAACGACGGGCTGGTGCGTACGCGAGATAGCCTGAGGACCAGGGAAGCCAGCTACCGCACGGCCCGCCAGGCAGTCGCAGATGGGGTTCGCCCGACCGACTCGCAAAGGGCTGCGCTCGCCAATGCACGTCGTCAGCTGGTCGAAGAACTCAACCGCAACATCGAGTTCAACACGCGCAGCCTTGTGCGCCTGCGCGAACAGCGTTCCACGCTGAGCAGGGCGGACCACGCCAGGTTCGCCGCAATATGTGAGGAAAACATCAGCGAGATGAGCGTCCGCGAGATGCGCCTGGTATCGGAACGCTTCACCCTGGCGACGAATGAGGTCCAGCGTGCTAAAGCTGCGTTCCAGGCCCTGCATGGGCACACTGCCACCATCGAACGGGTGGAGCGCCTGACCCAGGAGGTATTGACGGCCAATCGCGAGCTGATCGAAACCTTGCAGGAAGTGGAGCGCTTGGCCATTCGTCATCAGGCCAGGCGCAATACCTTGCAAGGCAGCGCATTGACCCGTTACCAGCTGTTGGTAGAAGAGACAAGATTGGTCCTCGATCTTACCAATGCACGACTTGTCCGGGCATCGATCCTTTCGCTGACGCTATTCAAGGCAAGCGCCGTCGGACATCCGCAGATCAGCGCATTCATGACACACTTCCACGAGCAAGGCGTTGCATTGCGCAGCACCCTCTACAGCAACCTGCAATTGCCCCAGGCCAGTCTAAGTCGAGCCCAGGAGCGCAACTTCCTGCGAAGCGCACAAAGCCACTACGCACGATTCCTGAACTACGTCAGGGCGTGGGAAGACAATTTCCAGAACCTTCTGTCGCCCGAGGAAAACCGTTCGCTGCGACAGCTGCTGCGTCAGCTGATCGACGACATCGAAAACAGCCTCGACAGGGCCAATGCCGCCCGACAACGCACCGGTCGCCAGCCTGGGCAGGGAATTAGCCGGCCACGCCTGTTCGAAACCGTGGAAGGCCCGCTGATCGGCACCGAGTACGTCGAGCGAGGGCAGGCACGCATGCGTATCAACCAGCCACATTCCGATCAAGCCCATACCACTTATGCCAGGAACGAAACAGGCCAATGGCAGTTGTCGACAACACAACGCGTGGCGCCCACCCAGACAATGGCGAACCTGGTGGAAACCGCCACGGCTCGTCTGGACGATATTCCCAGGCAGCAGGCCAAGCTACGCCGGTATCAGACGCCGCAAGCAGTCCCTGCCGACCTGGAGGACATCGCCCAAGGGCACGCGCAGCAGCTGCGCTTCATTGCCGACAGGATTGGTCAGAAAGCAGGGGATGCAATGACCGATGGGCAACGAACCTTGACGCAAAGGCTGAATACCGCTGCCGAGCAGATGGAGGCACTTGGCCGCGAACTGCGCATCGCCCAGACCAAGGTCACCAGAAAGCCTACCGTTGGTTATCTGCAATACCTGCTTGCCGAGCGGGAAGTCGAAATTGCCTGGTCGCGCACTTTGAATCCCAAGCTGGACCGCAAAGGCAACCCGGTCGAATACCTGGAGGAATATCGCATCCTTGATCGGAGTAGCCGGCAGGCCTTGTGGTATGCACACTTTCACTTCCGACAAAAACCGGCACAAGGTTTCAACCGGCTGGAAGCAGGCCACCTGAAACTGGCGAGCGAACGCGACATGGGGAACGGCGCCTGGCGCGGCAGCATGAACGAGAACCAGGCCAACCGGCTATTCGGCGATCTGCGGCCGGCCAGCTGACGCAGCATCATTGGGGCCGCTGTGCGGCCCTTCGCGGGCACGCCCGCTCCCACAGGGTCCGCGCAAAACCTGAAACCTGCGCAGGACCTGTGGGAGCGGGCGTGCCCGCGAAGGGCTGCCAAGCAGCCCCATGGTCAACACCCATCACAGCTTGGCGATAGACACTTCGGTCGATTTCACGAAGGCAATCACTTCACTACCCACTTGCAACTCCAGCTCACGCACGGAGCGGGTAGTGATGACCGAAGTGACGATGCCCGAGGCAGTCTGCACGTCGATTTCCGACAGTACCGGGCCTTCGAGGATTTCCTTCACGGTGCCTTTGAACTGGTTGCGAACGTTGATGGCTTTGATGGTCATGATTTGCTTCCTTTTGGCTTCTGGGGGTTCAGTGCGCCCAACGCAGTTGCGTGGGCAAAGGGGCTACAGGATCCGGCTCGGGCGCAGCGCCCGGGGCCGACAACACACGGTTGAGGACTTCGCTTTCCAGCGCGGCCAGGCGGTGCGAACCGCGCGCGCGAGGCCGTGCCAGGTCAACAGTGAGGTCGAGCCCGACCTCGCCGTCCTCGATCAGGATCACCCGGTCAGCCACGGCAACTGCCTCGCTGACATCGTGGGTCACCAGCAACACGGTGAAGCCGTGCTGACGCCACAGGCGTTCGATCAGTTGCTGCATCTCGATACGGGTCAATGCATCCAGCGCACCGAGCGGCTCATCCAGCAGCAGCAGGCGCGGCTGGTGGATCAGCGCCCGGGCCAGGGCCACGCGCTGCTTCTGGCCGCCCGAGAGTGCAGCCGGCCATTCATTGGCGCGGTCGGCCAGGCCAACGGACTCCAACGCTTCCAGCGCACGCGGGCGCCAGTCGCCAGACAAGCCCAGGCCAACGTTGTCGATCACCTTTTTCCACGGCAGCAGGCGTGCGTCCTGGAACATCAGGCGGGTTTCTTCGCGGGCCTGCTCCAGCGGCGCAGCGCCGGCCAGCAACTGACCTGCGGTCGGCTGGTCGAGACCCGCCAGCAGGCGCAGCAAGGTGCTCTTGCCGCAGCCGCTACGGCCAACGATGGCGACAAACTGACCGGCCGGAATGTGCAGCTCGATGCCCTTGAGCACTTCGCGCTGGCCAAAGGTCTTGCGCAGGCCGCTGGACGCCAGCGGGATGCCACGCAGCAGGCGTGGCGGCTGTTCCTTGAGTACGGTCATGCGCCCTCCTTCCTGGCCACTTGATAGGCCGGGTGCCAGCGTAGCCACACACGTTCCAGGCCGCGGGCGGCGAGGTCGGCAAGCTTGCCGAGCACGGCATACAGCACGATCGCCAGCACCACCACGTCGGTCTGCAGGAATTCACGAGCGTTCATTGCCAGGTAACCGATGCCGGCGTTAGCCGAGATGGTTTCGGCAACGATCAGGGTCAGCCACATGAAACCCAGGGCAAAACGTACGCCGACCAGGATCGACGGCAGTGCCCCTGGCAGGATCACCTGGCGGAACAGGCTGAAACCGGACAGGCCATAGCTGCGCGCCATTTCCACCAGCGCCGGGTCGACGTTGCGGATGCCGTGGTAGGTGTTCAGGTAGATCGGGAACAGCGTGCCCAGCGCAACCAGGAAGATCTTTGCCGACTCGTCGATACCGAACCAAAGGATCACCAGCGGTATCAGCGCCAGGTGCGGTACGTTGCGGATCATTTGCACCGAGCTGTCGAGCAGGCGCTCGCCCCACTTAGACAGGCCGGTGATAAAGCCCAACAGCAGGCCGATGCTACCGCCGATGACGAAGCCCAGCCCGGCACGCCAGCCACTGATGGCCAGGTGAGTCCAGATCTCGCCACTGCGCACCAGCTCCACGCCGGCACTGACCACGGCGCTGGGTGCCGGCAGGATACGCGTCGACAACCAGCCGGCGCTGACCGCCAGTTGCCAGGCGGCCAGCAGCAGTACCGGCAGCGCCCATGGCGCCAGGCGCTGGCCAAGGTTGTTGGAAGTTGCATGACTCATGGCCTGGCCCTCAGCTCTGCGCCACGGACTTGGGCAGGATGTCGTTGGCCACCATTTCGCCAAACGGGCTCACATAACCGCCCGTCTTGGCTTGCTCCGGGCGTTGCACATCCAGGTGCGGGAACAGCAGCTCGGCCACCCGGTACGACTCTTCCAGGTGCGGGTAGCCGGAGAAGATGAAGGTATCGATGCCCAGCTCGGCGTATTCCTTGACCCGCGCCGCCACAGTCGGGCCATCGCCGACCAGTGCAGTGCCGGCACCGCCACGTACCAGGCCGACACCCGCCCAGAGGTTGGGGCTGACTTCCAGGTTGTCGCGTTTGCCGCCGTGCAGGGCCGCCATGCGCTGCTGGCCCACCGAGTCAAAACGTGCCAGCGATGCCTGGGCACGGGCGATGGTGTCATCGTCCAGGTGCGAGATCAGGCGGTCGGCGGCAGCCCAGGCTTTCTCGTTGGTTTCACGCACGATCACATGCAGGCGAATACCAAAGCGGACTTCCCGGCCTTGAGCGGCAGCTTTTTCACGCACCTGGGCGATTTTTTCGGCTACGGCTGCCGGTGGCTCACCCCAGGTCAGGTATAGCTCTACCTGTTCTGCGGCCAGGTCTTGCGCGGCTTCGGACGAGCCACCGAAATACAGGGGTGGTCGAGGCTGCTGGATTGGTGGATAGAGCAGCTTGGCGCCCTTCACCTGAATATGTTTACCGTCGTAATCGACGTTTTCACCTTCCAGCACCCTGCGCCAGATACGGGTGAATTCGACCGAGGCTTCATAGCGCTCTTCATGGCTAAGGTGCAGGCCATCACCCGCCAGCTCATCCGGATCGCCCCCGGTCACCAGGTTGAACAGTGCACGGCCATTGGACAGGCGGTCCAAGGTCGCAGCCTGGCGCGCTGCCACGGTCGGCGAAATGATCCCGGGGCGCAGGGCAACCAGGAATTTCAGGCGCTCGGTCACCGGGATCAGCGATGCTGCCACCAGCCAGGAATCCTCGCAGGAACGCCCGGTCGGAATCAGTACGCCACCAAAACCGAGGCGGTCGGCAGCCTGGGCGATCTGTTGCAGGTAGCCGTGGTCGACGGCGCGGGCGCCCTCGGAAGTGCCCAGGTACTTGCCGTCACCGTGGGTAGGGAGGAACCAGAAAATGTTAAGGCTCATTGGAGTTGTCTCCTCAGGGTGGCTCAAGCCGGAGTGACGCCCCGGCGCAGGCAAATCAATCAAGGCGCGTTGGCGACCTTGGCCGGTGGGGTCCAGATCACGTCCTTGATGCTCAACGGCTTGGGTATCAGCTTGAGCGCCTGGAAGGCGTCTGCGATCTTCTGTTGCGCGACGATCACTTCAGGAGTGAGCGGTGCTGCACCGTAGCCCTGGCGCTTGACCGAGGTCAGGGTGATGTCCGCGGGCAGGCCGAGCAGCGGGGCGACCTGGTCAGTGACCTGCTGGGGGTTGGCCTTGGACCATTCGCCCACGGCGCGCACTTCTTCGATCAGGGTGTTGATCACCGCCGGGTGCTGGGTCGCGTAGTTGCGGGTGGCCAGGTAGAACTGATGGTTGTCGACCAGGCCCTGACCATCGCGCAGGGTATGAGCCTGCAGCTGTTTCTCGGCGGCAGCCTGGTACGGGTCCCAGATCACCCATGCATCCACGCTGCCACGCTCGAAGGCGGCACGGGCATCGGCCGGAGGCAGGTACACCGGCTGGATGTCGCTGTACTTCAGCCCTGCATCTTCCAGCGCTCGCACCAGCAGGTAATGGACGTTGGAGCCTTTGTTGAGGGCGACTTTCTTGCCCTTGAGGTCTTTGACCGACTGGATCGGCGAGCCCTTCGGCACCAAAATCGCCTCGCTGTGCGGCGCTGGCGGCTCGTAGGCGACGTACAGCAGGTCGGCACCGGCGGCCTGGGCGAACACCGGCGGGGTTTCGCCGGTGACGCCAAGATCGATAGAGCCGACGTTCAGCCCCTCAAGCAGCTGCGGGCCGCCGGGGAATTCGGTCCATTGCACCTGCACGCCCTGCTCGGCCAGGCGCTTTTCCAGCGTGCCCTTGGCCTTGAGCAGCACCAGGGTGCCGTATTTCTGGTAACCGATACGCAGGCTCTCGGCCTGGGCTTGGGTGATGGCGCCGAAGGACACAGCCGCCGCAAACAGGGCGACCAGACCGCGACGCAAGAAGACTGTGCGCATGGCGCTCTCCTGTGCGAGTAGGTTCGGGTTGCACCTGCTTGCCTCGTTGTCGGGCGAGTAAGGTGGTGAAGCGGGTTGAGCCGGTCAGATGCTCCAGCGAGCGCTGATCAGGCGTTCGTTCAATATGCCGGGGGCCACGGGGCGCGGCCGGCGGGCCAGTGCAACATGAAACGTTTCCAGCGCATCCTGCAGGCGTTCTTCCAGCGCCGCTGCCAGCTGCGCGGGCCTGCTGCCTTCTGCGTAGGCGACCTGGCTGTCGTCGGCGAAGATCCCTTGCAGGGTCTCCTGCGCCTTGAGTGCCGACAGCACAGGTTTCAGTGCGTAATCCACCGCCAGCATGTGGGCGATGCTGCCGCCGGTGGCGATCGGCAACACGATCTTGTGTGCCAGGGCGCGTTCGGGCAGCAGGTCGAGCAAGGTTTTCAGGGCCCCGGCGAATGAGGCCTTGTACACCGGCGTGGCGACGATCAGGCCATCGGCCTGGGCCACCAGCTGCTGGAAGTGCTGCACCTGCGGGCTGTCGAAACGGGCGTGCAGCAGGTCTTCAGCGGGAAAGTCACGTACCTGGAACGTCACTACCTCTACACCCTGATCCTGCAGCCACTGGCGAGAACGCTCCAGCAGCACGCCGGAGCGTGAACGGGTACTGGGGCTACCACCGATTGAGACGACCAGCATTGAAGCGCTTCCTTGTGTTCTGTTGGGAGTGACATTAACAGTCACCGCATATATCTAGAAATCATATTTTTTCATTTGTTTATTCCATTTGTGTTTTTTCTGCAGGGCCTATTCGCGGGCACGCCCGCTCCCACAGGTTTTGTGGCAAAGCTGAGAACTGCGCAGTTCCTGTGGGAGCGCGCATGCCCGCGAAGAAGCCTGCGCGGTTTCAGCAAGGCATAAAAAAGGGCCGTCGAAACGGCCCGAATATCCCTGCTTGGCTAAGAGCAATGCAACGAGGAATGCTTTAACGATTGGGCTGCGGGGTCAGCCGCAAATAGGGTTTGATCGCCCGGTAACCTTTAGGGAAGCGCTGCCTGATCTCTTCCTCGTCCTTGAGCGAGGGCACGATCACCACATCGTCACCGTCCTGCCAGTTGCCTGGTGTGGCGACCTTGTGGTTGTCGGTCAGCTGCAGCGAGTCGATCACCCGCAAGATTTCGTTGAAGTTGCGCCCGGTACTGGCCGGATAGGTAATGGTCAGGCGCACCTTCTTGTTCGGGTCGATGACGAACAGTGAGCGCACCGTCAGGGTGTCGCTGGCGTTCGGGTGAATCAGGTCGTACAGGTCGGACACCTTGCGGTCGGCGTCGGCAATGATCGGAAAGTTGACCACGGTGTTCTGGGTTTCGTTGATGTCATCGATCCAGCGGTGGTGCGAATCGACCGGGTCCACCGACAGGGCAATGGCCTTCACACCGCGCTTGGCAAAATCGTCCTTCAGCTTGGCGGTCAGGCCCAGCTCGGTGGTGCACACCGGGGTGAAGTCGGCCGGGTGAGAGAACAACACCCCCCAGCTGTTGCCCAGCCACTCGTGGAAGCGGATTTTGCCTTCGCTGGAATCCTGTTCGAAATCGGGGGCGATATCGCCGAGTTTGAGGCTCATGGGCTGCGGCTCCTGTGCTGGGTTCTGTACCGTGTGGGTTCAATGTGCCTGCGTTCGATTAAAAATAAAAAGAATAAATACTGATTTATTTATAACCATAACGCATACAAAATTGCAGATACAAAAAAGCCTCGCACTAGGCGAGGCTTCTTGGTCAGCTACGGGCTTACAGGAAGCTGTAAGTGTAGTTCACGATGAAGCGAGTCTGGTCTTTGTCACCGATGCTTTCGCCGCTACCACGGTAGACACCCTGACGCAGGCTGAAGCCCAGGCCTTTGAGGGCGCCTTCCTGAAGGGTGTAGTCGACGCGTGCGTCACGTTCCCATTCGTTGTAGCTGCCGTTGCCCGACTTGTTGCGGATATCGTCACCACGCAGGTAGGCCACCGAAGCCTTCAGGCCTGGAACGCCCAGGGATGCGAAGTCATAGGAGTACTGACCGAATGTGGTGTTTTCACCGGCGCGAGCGAACTGGTTGATCATGCTGTCGGTGAACAGGTAGAAGCTTGCGCCGCCGTTGCCTTCCAGCGGGGAAGTGGATCCGTCCTTGCGGACGCTACCTTGGTTCAGCCAGACGAAACCACCATCGTCACCCACTTGCTGGTGACCGACCATCAGCGCGTGGCCACCCAGGGTATAGGTGAACATGGCGCTCCAGGTCTTGTTGTCGACCTCGCCCGCGTTCTTCGCGTAGCCACCGTTGTTGTCGAAGGCATAACCGGTCTCGCCATTCTTGCCGTCGCTGCGGCTATCGAAGTAGCGCAGGTCGGTCTTGAACGACTGGTTGTCGGCGATCTTGTAGACGTGAGTGGCACCCAGGAAGTGCTGCTTGTAGAAGTCTTCCAGGTTCGAGTAGTAGTACTGCAGGGTCAGGTCTGGAGTGAGCTTGTAGTCACCACCGGCGAACTGGAACTTGTTGCTGTCGCGGAAGGCGCCAGAAACGGACAGACCGGTACGGTTGCTCGAAGCACGGCCCATGGCGTGGGTCAATTGACCTGCGTTGAGGGTCAGGTTGTCGATTTCCTTCGACTGAAGGGTGCCACCCTCGAAGGTCTGCGGCAGCAGACGGCCATCGTTGGAGACCAGGATCGGCAGCATAGGCGCCAAGGCGCTACCGTAGTGGACCTCGGTCTTGGAGAAGCGAGCCTTGGCGTTACCACCAATGCGTGCCCAGTCGTGGACTGCCGAACCATCGGAGTCGCTTGGGAAGAAGGTGTTGTTGGCATCAGGACGGCTGCCACGGCCACCATCCAGGTGAATGCCCCACAGCGCTTGAACGTCGACACCAAAACCTACGGTGCCCTCAGTGAAGCCAGACAGGTAGTCAAGCTTGAAGCCCTGACCGCTTTCTTTCTGGTCAATACCGCTTTCGCGGTTGTCATCGTTGAAGTACATGGTGCGCGAGCTGAGCGACAGTTTGCTGTCTTCAACGAAACCGGCAGCGCCTGCTTGTTGGGCGAGAACCCCCAGTGCCACGGCCAGGGCCAGGCTGGACTTGTACATGTTTTGCTCCTCTACGTTCTAATTCTTGTGTATCTCTGGCGGAAGGGTCTTGTGCCCCGCTCACCGTGGATTGGCGATTTAGTCCCAAAGAGTGACCGTTAAGTCAATCGTTTCTAAACGTTTCGCGACTTTGGTCTAAGACCGCCACCTGCGCTACAGGATAATGACAATCCTATAAATCCAAAATGACCGTTTTATGAATTGGTAAGATTTTTAAGGAATATGTTAGGAACTGTTACTACGATTCGTTGTATCGACACCACCATTCATAACCAACGGTTATTTGCAAACGTTTGCTCATAACCTAATTCCGTATCGTTCTATCGGGACAGAAAGCCTAGCAGCGGTCTCTGGTTTCGCCATTGAGCGAAGTCACCCCAGAGTCGCGCCTTGGTGCGATCGATGTGGGAGCGGGCATGCCCGCGAACACCGGCGAAGCCGGTGCCATTCACCACGTCGCCTGCTTCGCGGGCATGCCCGCTCCCACACCGATCGCACTACGGCGGCATGGTTAAGCAATCGGCTCCTAAGCTAATGCGAAAAAGTTATTTATTTTACTTTTCTTAGATCATTTAGCCTTCTCGCCATCCATCACACCGATTGCCTGACGAGAGGTTCACCATGATCCCGCACGCTCCGCTGCGCCTGTTCGCCGCCCTGACCCTCGCCAGCGCCAGCTGGTTGGCCCAGGCCGCCGACCTCACCGTGGCCTACCAGACCACCGTCGACCCAGCCAAGGTTGCGCAGGTCGATGGCGACTACGAAAAAGCCAGCAAGGCCAGCATCGACTGGCGCAAATTCGACAACGGCGCCGATGTGATCACCGCCGTAGCCAGCGGCGATGTGCAGATTGGCTACCTGGGCTCCAGCCCGCTGGCCGCCGCCGCCACCCGCAAGCTACCGGTCGAGACCTTCCTCATCGCCACGCAGATTGGCGCCGGTGAAGCACTGGTCGCCCGCGACAGCATCAAGACGCCGCAAGACCTGGTCGGCAAGAAAGTCGCCGTGCCGTTCGTCTCCACCGGCCACTACAGCCTGTTGGCTGCACTCAAGACCTGGAACATCGACCCGGCCAAGGTGCAGATCCTCAACCTCGCTCCACCGGCAATCATTGCCGCCTGGAAGCGCGGCGACATCGACGCCACCTACGTCTGGGACCCGGCCCTGGGTGTAGCCAAGGAGAACGGCAAAGTGCTAATCACTTCCGGCGAGCTGGCCAAGAAAGGTGCGCCCACCTTCGACGCCTGGATCGTGCGCAAGGACTTCGCCGCCAAGCACCCCGACGTGGTCAAGGCCTTTGCCAAGGTCACCCTCGATGCCTACGCCGACTACCGCAAGAACCCGCAAGCCTGGCTGGCCAACCCCGACAACGTAAGCAAGCTGGCCAAACTGTCGGGCGCCAAGCCTGCCGACATCCCGGTGCTGCTGCAGGGCAACGTCTACCCGCTGGCCGCCGACCAGGCCAGCGCACTGGGCGCGCCGACCACCCAGGCGCTGACCGACACGGCCACCTTCCTCAAGCAGCAAGGCAAGGTCGACGCGGTGTTGCCGGACTATTCGCCGTACGTCAGCGCCCAGTATCTCCCCAACTAAGCCTGTAGAAGCCGACCGGAGCCTGCCATGGCCTTGCTCGAACTGGAGCGCATCAGCGCACAGTACCCCGGTGCCGAAACCCCGGTACTGGCCGACATCAACCTAAGCCTGGGGCCACGCCAGCTGCTGGTGGCCCTGGGGCCGTCCGGCAGCGGCAAGACCTCGCTGCTCAATCTGATCGCCGGCTTCGTCGCCCCCAGCGGCGGGCGTATCACCCTGGACGGCGTGGCCGTGCAGGGCCCCGGCGCCGAGCGCGGTGTGGTGTTTCAGGACGATGCGCTGCTGCCCTGGCAGAACGTTCTGGGCAACGTCGCCTTCGGCCTGGAACTGGCCGGCGTGCCACGCGCCGAGCGAGAAGCCAAGGCCCGCGAAATGCTGGCCCTGGTCGACCTCGACGGCTTTGGCGAACGGCGTATCTGGCAACTGTCCGGTGGCCAGAAGCAACGCGTGGGCCTGGCACGGGCATTGGCAGCCGACCCGCGCGTGTTGCTGATGGACGAACCGTTCGGCGCACTGGATGCCTTCACCCGCGAGCAGATGCAGGAGCTGTTGCTGCAGGTGTGGCAACGCACCGCCAAGCCGGTGTTCCTGATTACCCACGACATCGAAGAAGCCGTTTTCCTCGCCAGCGAACTGGTGCTGCTGGCGCCCAACCCGGGGCGCGTGGTGGAACGCCTGCAGCTGGACTTCGGCCAACGCTATGCCGCCGGTGAACCGGCGCGTGCGATCAAGTCCGACCCGGCCTTCATCGAAACCCGCGAGCATGTGCTGGCGCGGGTGTTCTCCCAACGTCAAAGCCTGCAGGAGCGCGCATGAGCAGCCTGGACCTGCCGGTCGCCGGCAAACGCAACAACCAACCCCGGCCAGCCACCAAGCTGCGCCGCCCCCTGCCCACCCGCTGGATCAGCACCTTGACCCTGGCCAGCTTGCTGCTGGCCTGGTGGCTGGTGACCGCAGCCGGCTGGATCGAGCCACTGTTCCTGCCCTCGCCCGCCGACATCCTGGCCAAGGCCGGGACCTTGCTGACCCAAGGCTACATGGATGCCAGCCTGTGGCAGCACCTGGGTGCCAGCCTGGGGCGCATCGGCTTGGCCCTGCTGGCAGCCACCCTCACCGCCATCCCGGTGGGTATCGCCATCGGCTACAACCGCGTGGCCCGCGGCATTCTCGACCCGCTGATCGAGTTCTACCGGCCGATCCCGCCGCTGGCATACCTGCCATTGATCGTCATCTGGTGCGGCATCGGCGAGCTGTCCAAGGTGCTGCTGATCTACCTGGCGATCTTCGCCCCCATCGCCATTGCCACCGCCACCGGCGTGCGCACGGTCGACCCGGCCAAGCTGCGTGCCGCGCAGTCGCTGGGCGCGACCAAGGCGCAGCTGATTCGTCATGTGATCCTGCCCAGCGCCCTGCCCGACATCCTTACCGGCATCCGCATTGGCCTTGGGGTCGGCTGGTCGACCCTGGTGGCCGCCGAGTTGATCGCCGCTACCAGCGGCCTGGGCTTCATGGTGCAGTCGGCAGCGCAGTTCCTGGTTACCGATGTGGTAGTGCTGGGCATCCTGCTGATTGCCCTGATCGCCTTCGCCCTGGAAATGAGCCTGCGTGCCCTGCAACGCAAGCTGGTGCCTTGGCATGGGCAGAGCCACTGAACCCTGTTGACCACGCCAGCAGCCTGGCGCCTGATTGAAGAGACCGACATGAGCCTGACCATTACCCCCCTCAGCCCTGCGCTTGGCGCCCAGATCAGCGGCGTGGACATCAGCCGCGATATCACCGTCGAAGAGCGTGACGCCATCGAGCAGGCGCTGCTGCAGCACCAGGTACTGTTCTTCCGCGACCAGCCGATCAACCCGCAGCAACAGGCGCGCTTTGCCGCCCGCTTCGGCGACCTGCACATCCACCCGATCTACCCCAACGTGCCGGAAACCCCGCAGGTACTGATTCTCGACACGGCGGTTACCGATGTGCGCGACAACGCCGTGTGGCACACCGACGTGACCTTCCTGCCGACCCCGGCCCTGGGCGCGGTGCTCAGCGCCAAGCAGTTGCCGGCCTACGGCGGCGACACCCTGTGGGCCAGCGGCATCGCAGCCTACGAAGCCTTGTCGGCGCCGCTGCGCGAGATGCTCGACGGGCTGACCGCCACCCATGATTTCACCAAGTCGTTCCCGCTGGAGCGCTTTGGCACCACGCCGGAAGACCTGGCGCGCTGGGAAGCCACGCGGCGCAACAACCCGCCGCTTTCGCACCCGGTGGTGCGCACGCATCCGGTCAGCGGGCGCAAGGCGTTGTTCGTCAATGAGGGGTTCACCACTCGCATCAATGAGCTGAGCGAGCTGGAAAGCGAGGCGCTGCTGAAACTGCTGTTCGCCCATGCAACGCGGCCGGAGTTCAGCATTCGCTGGCGGTGGCAGGAGAATGACGTGGCCTTCTGGGACAACCGCGTGACCCAGCATTTTGCCGTGGATGACTACCGGCCCAATCGGCGGGTGATGCATCGCGCGACCATCCTTGGAGATGCGCCCTTCTAGTTGTTGCCTGTACTGGCCTCTTCGCGGGCTCGCCCGCTCCCACAGGTCCGGCACAGATTTCAGAAACTGTGTTGAACCTGTGGGAGCGGGCGAGCCCGCGAAGAGGCCGTTACAGGTTGTTACCTGACCAGATGCAGGAATTGCATGTGCCGTTCGTACTGGTCGAGGATGTCGTTGATGATCTGCTCCTTGCTGTAGCCCACCAGGTCATAGTTCTGGCTGCCTTCGCTCAGGTGCACCTCCGCCCGGTAATAGCGGCGATTCTTCAACTCCTGCGTACCCAGCCCACCCAGCGCAAACGACGGCGTGAAATAGCCACGCATCTGCACCTGGTAAATGAACGGCTGTTCCTCGCCATGGCCAATCTTCAGGCTGACGTTGTCGTGGCTCGGGTCGTCCTGGGTAATCAGCACCAGGCCCTTCTGCTCGAACACTTCACGCACATCGGCAATCGCCGGGCGCACCACGTCGTCCATGAACCGGTAAACCTCATCACGCGACGGGAAGTGCACTGCCTGGCTCAGGCGCTGGCGCCAGCCGCCGCGGCCACGGCGTGACTGGGCGAACGGGGCCAGCGAATGCATCTGTGCGATCTGCCGTTGCGACTCCAGGTAGAACGCCTTGTGCAGCCCCCACATCATGCACAGCAGGATCAGCGAGAACGGCAGCGAGGTCAGCACCACCGCCGACTTCAGCGAATCGATGCTACCGGCGAACAACAGCGCACTGGTGATCAGTGCCGTCATCGCGCCCCAGAAGATGCGCAGCCAGTTCGGCCCGTCCTCGTCGGTATCACCACCCTTGGCCGACAGGGTCGACAGCACCACAGTACCCGAGTCGGCCGAGGTGACGAAGAACACGAAACTGATGAACACCGTCATGGCGATCACCGCCTTGCTCCAGGGGTAGGTCTCCAGCAGCAGGTACAGGCTCATCGACGGGTTATCCAGCGCCGACTGGCCCAGCGCGGTCATGCCGTGGTTGATGACCTGGTCCAGGGCGCTGTTGCCGAAGATGGACATCCACGCCAGGGTGAAGCCCAGCGGGATCAGCAGCACACCAAAGACGAACTCGCGGATGGTGCGGCCACGGGAGATGCGGGCGATGAACAGGCCCACGAACGGCGCCCAGGCAATCCACCAGGCCCAGTAGAACACCGTCCAGCCACCCAGCCAGTCGCGGTTCTCGCCGTAGGCATAAACGTCGAAGCTCTTGCGCGGCAAGGCCCCCAGGTAGTCACCAAGGTTCTGGATCAGCGTGTTGAACAGGTGCTGGGTAGGCCCGGCGAACAACACGAACAGCAGCAGCGCGCAGGCCAGGAACAGGTTGATGTCGCTCATCACCCGCACGCCCTTCTCCACCCCGGCGACGGCCACGGCCACCGCCGCGCCCATCATCAGGGTGATAAGCAGCACCTGCACCCACTGGCTGTGGCTGATACCGAACAGGTACTCGAGGCCGGCGTTCAGGTGCAGCACGCCAAAGCCCATGTCGGCGCCCAGGCCGAACACCGTGGCGATGATGCCGAAGCCGTCCACCGCATAACCGATCGGGCCGTTGATGCGCTTGCCGATCAACGGGTACAACGCCGAACGCAACGCCAGCGGCAAGTTGTGCCGGTAGGCGAAGTAGGCAAGGGCCATGCCGACGAAGGCAAATACGCCCCAGCCATGCAGGCCCCAGTGCAGGAACAGGATCTGCATTGCCTGGCGCCCGGCCTCGACCGTGCCCGCTTCGCCCTGGGGCGGCTGCAGCATGTGGGTCAGCGGTTCGGAAACGCAGAAGAAGAACAAGGTGATGCTGATGCCGGCGGCGAACAGCATGCCGGCCCACGACAGGTAGCTGAACTCGGGCTCGTCGTGGTCGGCACCGAGCTTGATCTTGCCGTAGCCGGACAAGGCGGTGACCACCACGAAGACCAGGTAAAGCGTCATGGCCAGCATGTAGTACCAGCCGACCGTGTTGGCCGCCCAGTTCTGCGCCGTCAGCAACCAGTCGCCTGCTGCTTGCGGATAGGAAATGACCACCAGGCCGAAGATGAGGATGAAACTTGCCGCGAAGTAGAACACCGGGGGGTTCATGCGGATCTTGCCATTGGCAAGGGAGGGGGTCGGTGCACTCATTGGGTGTGCACCTCGTCGAATGACGTAAGGTTCGGAATGAACGGGTTCAGCAAAGGAATCCTCCTGTTGAACACCGGCAGCGGACCAGCGTTTTTCATTGA
The DNA here is from genome assembly GCF_002113165.1 of Pseudomonas sp. B19(2017). Lineage (NCBI taxonomy): Bacteria > Pseudomonadati > Pseudomonadota > Gammaproteobacteria > Pseudomonadales > Pseudomonadaceae > Pseudomonas > Pseudomonas sp. B19(2017). The sequence goes on along the minus strand of NZ_NEJR01000015.1, from coordinate 79,212 downwards.
ACAAGCGTTCAAGTTAAACATGGATCGGATTTCAATGCGAATCGGGGCGCTGATTGGTGCCCTCCTGCACTGACCTCTTCGCGGGCTTGCCCGCTCCCACAGGTAATGCACAAGATTCAATATTTGTGCGGTCCTTGTGGGAGCGGGCAAGCCCGCGAAGAGGCCGGTACAGGCCAAGGAATTGCCAGATCAGTTCTTGTCCTGGCAATCCAGCTGCAAGTTGGCCTGGGTGATGTTGCTGTCAGCCGGCACACTGCGGGTCAGCCACACATTGCCGCCAATGGTCGAGCCTTTGCCGATGGTGATCCGCCCCAGCACCGTGGCCCCGGCATAGATCACCACATCGTCCTCGACGATCGGGTGGCGTGGCAGGCCCTTGTGCAAGGTGCCCGATTCATCGCTGGGGAAGCGCTTGGCGCCCAGGGTCACCGCCTGGTAGATGCGCACACGCTCACCGATGATCGCAGTTTCGCCGATCACCACGCCGGTACCGTGGTCGATGAAGAAGCTCGGGCCGATTTGCGCACCGGGGTGAATGTCGATCCCCGTGGCCGAATGCGCCAGCTCCGAACTGATCCGCGCCAGCAACGGCAGGCCGGCCTGGTACAGGTGGTGCGCCAGGCGGTGATGGATGATTGCCAGGATGCCCGGGTAGCACAGCAGCACTTCATCGACGCTGCGCGCCGCCGGGTCGCCGTGGTAGGCGGCCAGCACGTCGGTGTCGAGCAGCACGCGCAGGCCCGGCAAGGCCGCGGCGAAGCCCTGTACCAGGCTCAGCGCATGAGCATCGACACCGGCCAGCTCACCCTTGCTATGCCGCGCGGCGTAGCGCAGCTCCAGGCGGGCCTGGGCCAGCAAAGCGGTCAGCGCGGCATCCAGGGTATGCCCGACGTAGAAGTCTTCGCTTTCTTCGCGCAGGTCGACCGGGCCAAGGCGCATCGGGAAAAGTGCGCCGCACAGTTGTTCCAGAATCTGCCGCATCGCCTCGCGCGATGGCAGCTCACGCCCGCCCTGCTCGCCAATGCTGCGGCCGTTGCGGGTGCGCCATTGTTCACGGGCGCCGCGCAGGCCGGTGACGATACTCTGCAACTGCCAGTGCCCGGATGAAGGTTGTTCGCTCACGGTTTTCTCCTGCCTGAAGAGGCCAACTATTTTTATCGGCAGGGCCGGCCTCTTCGCGGGCTCGCCCGCTCCCACAGGGACCGCACACATTTCAAGCCCTGTGCAGTACCTGTGGGAGCGGGCGAGCCCGCAAAGGGCCGGACCTGCCTACATGCAATCCACTCTACGGCAAATCCGTCTCTTGGAAAAAACAACGCTTTATTCCATCCTGCGCTAAGTCAGGCATAAGCCGCGATGACGGAGCAGGCAACCTCGCCTACCCTCAATGCAGTCTGCAACTGGCAAGAACATAAAAGGGAATAACAAAATAATTTTTTAGTATTTCCTGGCCTAAGCAGCCGAATCTATAGTCGCCACCCACTACTTCCACAACAAGCGCGGGGCTCTGCCATGTCGAAATTCGCCAAACCGCTACTCAATGCCAGCCTGGCAATCCTGCTGGGTGCCGGCCTGCTCAGCCAGGCCTTCGCCGGCGAGCAGCTGAAGACCATCCAGGAAAAAGGCGTGATCAACGTCGGTCTCGAAGGCACCTACCCACCGTTCAGCTTCCAGGACGAAAACGGCAAGCTGACCGGCTTCGAAGTGGAGCTGTCCGAACTGCTGGCCAAGGAGCTGGGGGTCAAGGCCAAGGTGCAGCCGACCAAGTGGGACGGCATCCTCGCCGCACTGGAGTCCAAACGCCTGGACGTAGTGATCAACCAGGTAACCATTTCCGAGGAGCGCAAGAAGAAGTATGACTTCTCCGAGCCTTACACCATCTCCGGCATCCAGGCGCTGATCCTGAAGAAGAAGGCCGAGCAGCTGAACATCCACAAGGCTGCCGACCTGGCCGGCAAGAAGGTTGGTGTAGGCCTGGGTACCAACTACGAGCAATGGGTCAAGCAGGACGTGCCGCAAGCCGATGTGCGTACCTATGAGGACGACCCGAGCAAGTTCGCCGACCTGCGTAATGGCCGCATCGACGCCATCCTGATCGACCGCCTGGCTGCGCTGGAATACGCACAGAAAGCCAAGGACACCGAGCTGGCCGGCGATGCCTTCTCGCGCCTGGAAAGCGGCGTGGCCCTGCGCAAGGGCGAGCCGGAACTGCTGGCGGCAATCAACAAGGCACTGGACAAGCTCAAGGCTGACGGCACGCTGGCCAAGCTGTCCGAGAAATACTTCGGTGCCGATGTCACCAAATGATCGCTGAAAGCCTGCAACTCGTTGTCGACTCCGCGCCCTTCCTGCTGAAAGGCGCGGGTTATACAGTGCTGCTCAGTGTTGGCGGCATGTTCTTCGGCCTGCTGCTGGGCTTTGCCCTGGCGTTGATGCGGCTGTCGAAGATCCTGCCGCTGAACTGGCTGGCCCGGGTCTACGTGTCGTTCTTCCGCGGCACGCCGCTGCTGGTGCAGCTGTTCGTCATCTACTTCGGCATGCCGCAGATCGGCATCGAGCTCGACCCGATCCCGGCGTCGCTGATCGGCCTGTCGCTGAACATGGCCGCCTACATCTGCGAAATCCTGCGCGCGGCGATTTCCTCGATCGACCGTGGCCAGTGGGAAGCCGCGGCCAGTATCGGCATGACCCGAGTCCAGGCCATGCGCCGGGCGATCCTGCCCCAGGCCTTGCGCACCGCACTGCCGCCGTTGGGCAACAGCTTCATTTCGCTGGTCAAGGACACCGCCCTGGCGGCGACCATCCAGGTGCCGGAACTGTTCCGCCAGGCCCAGCTGATTACCGCACGCACCTTTGAAGTGTTCACCATGTACGTGGCGGTGGCGGTCATCTACTGGGTGCTGTGCAGCATCCTCGCGCACTTCCAGAACCGCATGGAAGCGCGAGTCAACCAGCATGACCAGGAGCATTGAGCATGATTGAAGTCAAAGGCCTGACCAAGCGGTTCAAGGGCCAGACCGTGCTCAACGGTATCGACCTGACCGTGCAGCCCGGCGAAGTGGTGGCCATCATCGGCCCCAGCGGCTCGGGCAAGACCACCTTCCTGCGTTGCCTCAACCTGCTGGAAACACCCGATGCCGGGCAGATACAGATTGGCGATATCAGCATCGACGCCAACCGCCCGCTGGGTGGACAGCAAAGTGCGATCCGCCGTTTGCGCCAGCAGGCCGGGTTCGTGTTCCAGAACTTCAACCTGTTCCCTCACCGCACTGCCCTGGAAAACGTGATCGAGGGGCCAGTGATCGTCAAGAAGACGCCCCGCGAGCAGGCCATCGAACTGGGCCGGCGCCTGCTGGCCAAGGTCGGCCTGGCGGGCAAGGAAGACGCCTACCCGCGGCGCCTGTCCGGTGGCCAGCAGCAACGGGTGGCCATCGCCCGCGCCCTGGCCATGGAGCCGGAGGTAATCCTGTTCGACGAGCCGACTTCGGCGCTGGACCCCGAACTGGTGGGTGAAGTGCTGGCGACCATCCGCGGCCTGGCCGAGGAAAAGCGCACCATGATCATCGTTACCCACGAGATGAGCTTTGCCCGCGATGTGGCGAACCGGGTGATCTTCTTCGACAAGGGCGTGATCGTGGAACAGGGCGAGGCCAAGGCGCTGTTTGCAGCGCCAAAGGAAGAGCGTACCCGGCAGTTCCTGCGCAAGTTCCTGGGGACTGCTGCCTCCGAGTAAACCTGCACTGGCCTCTTCGCGGGTAAACCCGCTCCCACAGAGAACCTCCACAGCTCTCAAAACCTGTGTAGGCCCCCTGTGGGAGCGGGTTTACCCGCGAATAGGCCGGCACATCTGTAGCAAATCCATCCTTCTATAGATATTCCAAAGAGTTAGTTCATAAAGTTTTTATAAAGCATTAGGGTATATACACCGGACCACCGGACCAGCACATATCTGTCGCGATCAGCTGTAGCGGCACTACTTTTTTGTGAGGTCAGGAATGGTCAGGATCACAATCACCCCAGTGCGTAACGCCAGGGCATTGAGTGCAGCCAAGGAGCGGTACTGATGTCCAGCCAACCCAATACTCAATTCCACAGCGATCTCGACAGCTCGCCCTTGCTGCTGCCGGCCAAGGTACTGCGCAACGACGCCGAAGCCCTGCAAGCGGCCCGCGAAGTGGCCGAGGTCGCCCGCGAGCAGGCCGCCCGCCGCGACCAGCAACGCAAGCTGCCATGGGCCGAGATCGAACTGTTCACCCGCAGCGGCCTGGGCAGCATCAGCGTTCCCAAGGCCCATGGCGGCCCCGATGTTTCGTTCGAGACCGTAGCCGAAGTATTTCGCCTGATCAGCGCTGCCGACCCGGCCCTGGGGCAGATCCCGCAGAACCAGTTCGGCATGCTGCAACTGCTGCGCCTGACCGCCACAGAGGCACAGCAGGCGGTGATCTTCCGCAGCGTGCTCGACGGCTGGCGCATCGGCAATGCCGGCCCGGAGCGCGGCACCAAGGACACCCTCACCCTCAAGGCCAGAATCACCCGCGTCGGCGACAGCTATCGCATCAGCGGCGAGAAGTTCTATTCCACCGGCGCCCTGTTCGCCCACTGGGTGGCGGTCAAGGCACTGGACGACGAAGGCCGCCAGCGCCTGGCTTTCGTACGCCGAGGCAGCCCGGGGCTGCGCATCGTCGATGACTGGTCCGGGTTCGGCCAGCGCACCACTGCCAGCGGCACCGTGCTGCTCGACCAGGTGCCGGTGGATGCCGACCTGGTGATCGACAACTGGCGCCAGCGCGACATTCCCAACATCCAGGGCGCGGCTTCGCAGCTGATCCAGGCGGCGATCGATGCCGGCATTGCCGAAGCGGCGATCGAAGACGCCATCAGCTTTGTGCGCGAAAAGGCCCGGCCATGGATCGAGGCCAAGGTCGATCGCGCCAGCGACGACCCTTATGTAATCGCCGACATCGGCCGCCTGAAGCTCGAACTGCACGCCGCCGAAGCCCTGCTGCGCAAGGCCGCGCGGGTGCTCGACGAGGTCAATGCCGCGCCGGTGGATGCCGCCAGCGCAGCACGGGCGTCGATCGCGGTGGCCGAGGCCAAGGTGCTGACTACGGAGATTGCCCTGCAGGCCAGCGAAAAGCTGTTCGAGCTGGCTGGCAGCCGCGCCACCCTCGCCGAGTTCAACCTCGACCGCCACTGGCGCAATGCCCGGGTGCACACCCTGCACGACCCGGTGCGCTGGAAGTATCACGCGGTTGGCGCTTACCACCTCAACGGCACCTTGCCAGCGCGGCATTCCTGGATCTGACTTGCTGCCTTTGGGGCTGCTGCGCAGCCCTTCGCGGGCTCGCCCGCTCCCACAGGATTACCACCGCCTGAACAGGCATCACTTTACCTGTGGGAGCGGGCGAGCCCGCGAAGGGCCGCGCAGCGGCCCCCGGAGAACACCATGACTACAAACATCATCACCAGCGACACCGAAGCGCTGAACGTCGCCGAAGACATCGCCCAACAGCTACGCCGCGACAGCGCCCTGCGCGACCGCGAGCGCCACCTGCCGCACGCCGAGCTCGAGCTGTTCACCCGCTCCGGCCTGTGGGCCATCAGCGTGCCCAAGGCCTTCGGCGGCGCCGGCGTGTCCAACGTCACCCTGGCCAAGGTCATCGCCCGGATCGCCCAGGCCGACGGCTCGCTCGGGCAAATCCCGCAAAACCATTTCTACGCACTGGAAGTGCTGCGGGTAAACGGCACGCCCGAACAGCAACAACGCCTGTACGCCGAAGTACTGGCGGGCAAGCGCTTCGGTAATGCCCTGGCCGAACTGGGCACGAAGACCGCCAACGAGCGCACCACCCGCCTGAGCCGCGACGGCGACGGGTTTCGCATCGATGGCCGCAAGTTCTACGCTACTGGCGCCATCTACGCCCAGCGCATTCCCACCTCGGTGGTCGATGAGCATGGCGTGCAGCACCTGGCCTTCGTTCCGGCCGACAGCCAGGGCCTGCAGGTGATCGACGACTGGAGCGGCTTCGGCCAGCGCACCACCGGCAGCGGCTCGGTGGTGTTCGACAACGTATACGTCAGCGCTGCCGACGTGGTGCCCTTCCAGAGTGCCTTCGAGCGCCCCACCCCGGTCGGCCCGCTGGCGCAGATCCTTCATGCTGCCATCGACACAGGCATCGCCCGCGCCGCATACGAAGACACCCTGCATTTCGTGCGTACCCGCAGCCGCCCCTGGGTCGACTCCGGCCTGGACAAGGCCAGCGATGACCCGCTGACGCTGAAGAGCTTCGGCCACCTGGCAATCCGCCTGCACGCCGCCGAAGCCTTGCTGGAGCGTGCCGGCGAATACCTGGACCGCGCCCGCGACGACAGCACTGCCGACAACGTGGCCGCCGCATCCATCGCGGTGGCCGAGGCCCGCGCCATCAGTACCGAGATTGCCCTCGCAGCCGGCACCACGCTGTTCGAACTGGGCGGTAGCCAGGCCACCCTGGCCGAACACAACCTCGACCGCCACTGGCGCAACGCCCGCGTGCACACCCTGCACGACCCGGTGCGCTGGAAATACCACGCCATCGGCAACTACTACCTCAACGATGCCAACCCACCACGCCGGGGGACCATCTGATGGCCAGGCAGATCCTGCTCAATGCCTTCAACATGAACTGCATCGGGCACATCAACCACGGCCTGTGGACCCACCCACGGGACACCTCGACCCAGTACAAGACCCTGGACTACTGGACCAGCCTGGCGCGCCTGCTGGAGCGCGGCCTGTTCGACGGGCTGTTCATCGCCGACATCGTCGGCACCTACGACATCTACGGCCAGTCGCTGGACGTTACCCTCAAGGAGTCGATCCAGCTGCCGGTAAACGACCCGCTGCTGCTGGTTTCGGCCATGGCCGCCGTCACCCGCCACCTGGGTTTCGGCCTTACCGCCAACCTTACCTACGAAGCGCCGTACCTGTTCGCCCGGCGCCTTTCCACCCTGGACCACCTGAGCAATGGCCGGGTTGGCTGGAACATCGTCACCGGCTACCTCGACAGCGCCGCCCGGGCCATGGGCCTGGCGCAGCAACCCGAGCATGACCGCCGCTACGACCAGGCCGACGAGTACCTGCAGGTGCTGTACAAACTGCTGGAAGGCAGCTGGGCCGACGATGCCGTGGTCGCCGACCGCCAGCAGCGCGTCTATGCCAGGCCCGAAAAGGTGCGCAAAGTCCGGCATCAGGGCGAGTTCTACAAGGTCGACGGCTACCACCTGTGCGAACCTTCGCCGCAGCGTACCCCGGTGCTGTTCCAGGCCGGCAGCTCGCAACGTGGCCTGGCCTTCGCCGGCAACCATGCCGAATGCGTGTTCATCAGTGGCCAGGACAAGGCCGCCACTCGCGCCCAGGTCGACAAGGTGCGCGCCGCCGCCCAGGCCGCTGGCCGCGACCCGCAGGCGGTCAAGGTGTTCATGGGCATCACGGTGATCGTAGCCGCCACCGAGCAGCAGGCCCAAGCCAAGCATGCCGAGTACCTGCGCCATGCCAGCGCCGAGGCCGGGGTCGCGCATTTCGCAGCGTCCACCGGCATCGACTTCGCCGCCTACGCCCTGGACGAGCCGATTGCCTTCAGCCAGGGCAACGCCATCCAGTCCGCCACACGCCAGTTGCAGGACAACGCCTGGACCCGTCGGCGCCTGCTGCAGCAGCACGCGCTGGGTGGCCGTTACGTGACCCTGGTCGGCGCGCCCGGGCAGGTGGCCGAGCAGTTGATCGCCTGGATCGATGAAACCGGCCTGGACGGCTTCAACCTGACCCGCACCGTAACCCCGGAAAGCTTCGAGGACTTCATCGACCTGGTCATCCCGCAGTTGCAACAGCGAGGCCGCTACAAGACCGCCTACGCCAAAGGCACCCTGCGCGAAAAACTGTTCCAGGCCAACCACCCGCATTTGCCCGCCGACCACCCTGGCTCGGCTTACCGCTTTACCTCTGACCCTGTCCCGACTGGAGCTCTGCACCATGCTTGATAAACTGTTCCGGCCCGTCGCGGCCATTGCCCTCACCCTCGGCCTGTCCGCCAGCGCGTTGGCTGCCGAACCGCTGAAGATCGGCACCACCGCCGCATTTGCCATTCCGCTGGAAGCCGCAGTGGCAGAAGCGCACAAGCAAGGCCTGGAGGTGAAGCTGGTCGAGTTCAGCGACTGGATCGCGCCGAATGTCAGCCTCAACAGCGGCGACATCGACGTGAACTATTTCCAGCACATCCCGTTCCTGGAAAACGCCAAGGCGGCTGCGGGTTTCAACCTGGTGCCCTACGCCCCCGGCATCATCAACAACGTCGGCCTGTACTCGAAGAAGTACAAGCGCTTCGCCGACCTGCCTGAAGGCGCCAGCGTGGCCATCGCCAACGACCCGATCAACAGCGGCCGTGGCCTGCAGTTGCTGGCCAAGGCCGGGCTGATCACCCTCAAGCCGGGGGTCGGCTACAAGGCCACCGAAGACGACATCGTCGCCAACCCGAAAAAACTGAAGATTCTTCAGGTCGAGGCCGTGCAACTGGTACGTGCTTATGACGACGCCGACCTGGTGCAAGGCTACCCGGCCTACATCCGCCTGGCCAACAGCTTCGACGCCGGCTCCGCACTGCTGTTCGACGGCCTGGAGAACAAGGAATACGTGATCCAGTTCGTCATTCGCCCGCAAAGCAAGGACGACCCGCGCCTGGCCAGGTTCGTCGACATCTACCAGCACTCGCCAGTGGTGCGCGCAGCCCTGGACAAAGCCCACGGCAAGCTCTACCAGGCCGGTTGGGAGGGCTGACATGAGCCAGGCCAGCGCGCTCCGGGCGCCTACCGTACAACCACTGCCGCCGACGGCCAGGAAGCAGGCCCTGCGCCCGGAAGCCAATGAAGCCCACGTGCGCTTCATCGGCCTGGGCAAGACTTACCCGGGCCAGGCGCAACCGGCCTTGCAAGGCATCGACCTGAACATCCGCCATGGCGAAATCTTCGGCATCATCGGCCGCAGCGGCGCCGGCAAGTCATCATTGCTGCGCACCATCAACCGCCTGGAGCAACCCAGCCAGGGGCGTGTGCTGATCGACCAGGTGGATATCGCGCCCTTCGACGAGGACCACCTGGTGGCCCTGCGCCGGCGCATCGGCATGATCTTCCAGCACTTCAACCTGATGTCGGCCAAGACCGTGTGGCAGAACGTCGAGCTACCTCTGAAGGTGGCCGGCGTGGCCAAGGCCGAACGCCAGCGCAAGGTGCGCGAACTGCTGGACCTGGTTGGCCTGCAGGAAAAGCACCACGTGTACCCGGCGCAGCTGTCCGGCGGGCAGAAGCAGCGCGTGGGCATTGCCCGGGCGCTGGTGCATGACCCTGAGATCCTGCTGTGCGACGAGGCCACCTCGGCGCTGGACCCGGAAACCACCGCTTCCATTCTCGAACTGCTGCGCGACATCAACCAGCGCCTCGGCCTGACCATCGTGCTGATCACGCACGAAATGGCGGTAATCCGTGATATCTGCCACCGAGTTGTGGTGCTGGAGCGCGGAGAAGTGGTCGAGCAAGGTGAGGTCTGGCGGGTGTTTGGCTCACCAAGCCACGAGGTCACCCGCACCCTGCTCGCGCCGTTGCAGGCCAGGTTGCCCATCGCGCTGCAAGCCAGCCTGCGGGCCAGCCCGGCGAGCCGCGACAGCGCCGTAGTGTTGAGACTGACCCTGTTCGGCGAGCCCGAACTGTCTGCCCTGTTCAACGACCTTGGCGGCCGCGTGCGCCTGCTGCAGGGCGGCGTGGAAACCATTGGCGAACATGCCTTGGGGCAACTGATCCTGTCGGTGCGGCATTCGCCGCTCGACACACACCAATTGCTGGAACGCGCCCGCCGATGGGCCGAGGATGTGGAGGTACTGGGCCATGTGGTTTGATCGCCTGCTGGAAGGCTTGCTCGATACCCTGCTGATGGTCGGTGTGTCGTCGCTGATCGCCCTGCTGGTGGGGGTACCGATGGCGGTGCTGCTGGTTACCAGCGACAAGGGCGGAATTTTCGAGGCGCCGCTGCTGAACCGGGTGCTGGGTGCCTTCGTCAACCTGTTCCGCTCGATCCCGTTCCTGATCCTGATGGTTGCGCTTATCCCCTTTACCCGCCTGGTGGTGGGTACCACCTATGGCGTGTGGGCGGCAGTGGTACCGCTGACCATTGCCGCAACGCCGTTTTTCGCGCGGATTGCCGAGGTCAGCCTGCGCGAAGTCGACCACGGCCTGGTGGAAGCTGCGCAGGCCATGGGTTGCCGGCGCTGGCACATCGTCTGGCACGTGCTGCTGCCCGAGGCACTGCCGGGGATCGTAGGGGGGTTCACCATTACCTTGGTAACCCTGATCAACTCCTCGGCAATGGCCGGGGCGATCGGTGCAGGGGGCTTGGGGGACATTGCCTACCGATATGGCTACCAGCGTTTCGATAGCCAGATAATGCTGACCGTGATTGCCATGCTGGTGGCGTTGGTGGCGTTGATCCAGCTGGGTGGGGACCGGTTGGCGAAAGGCTTGAACAAGCGTTGAGTTCTTCGCGGGCACGCCCGCTCCCACAGGTCCCCACATCTCTCAGGTCCAGTGCAGTACCTGTGGGAGCGGGCGTGCCCGCGAAGAGGCCCTCAACCCCAGTGCAAGTCCTCGGCAGGCACCGGTCGCCCGAACCAGTAGCCCTGCCCCAGCTGACACAGTTCCTGCAGCAGGAAGCTGGCCTGCTCCGCCTGCTCGATGCCTTCGGCATGCACCTGCATGCCCATGCTACGGGCCAGGGCGATGATCACCCGGACAATCGCGATATCGTCCTCATCCAGCGGCAACCCGGCAACGAAACCCTGGTCGATCTTCAGCTTCTGCACCGGCAAGCGCTTGAGCCGCAGCAATGACGAGTACCCGGTGCCGAAGTCATCAATGGCCAGGGTCACCCCCAGCTCACGCAGGCGATGCAACTGCTCCAGCGCCACCTCCGGGTCTTCCATCACCGCGCTCTCGGTCACTTCCAGTTCCAGCAGGGCTGGGTCCAGGCCGGTGTCGTGCAGCACTTCGGCGACCTGCTGGTACAACGCGTGCTGGCCAAACAGGCGGCTAGAGATGTTCACCGCCACGAACGCCAACTGCCGGCCTTCGCCCTGCCATTGCACCATCTGCCAACACGCCTGGCGCAACACCCAGGCATCGATCTCGGCAATCAGCCCGGTGCGCTCGGCAATCGGGATGAACTCGCCCGGTGGCACCAGGCCGCGCTGGGGATGCTGCCAACGCACCAGGGCCTCGACGCCGACCTGGCGGCCGGTCGCCAGGTCGTGCACAGGCTGGTAGAACACTCGCAGCTCGTCCTGCTCCAGGGCCCGGCGCAGCTCGCCGGCGGTTTCGACCCGGTGCTGGGCGTGAGCGGTCAGCTCTTCGGTGTACAACGCATAGCAGGCCCGCCCGTTGCTCTTGGCCTTGTACAACGCCGAATCGGCATTGCGCAGCAACTGCTCGGCACTCAAGGCATCGCTGGGGAACAGGCTGATGCCCACGCTGACGCTGATGAACAGGCGGTGACCGTCGAACAGGAACGGCTCGCGCAGGCGCTCGATGATGCCCTGCGCCAGCTTGCCCGCCTGGCCGACTTCCTGGCAGTTCTCCGCCAGCACGCCAAATTCGTCGCCCCCCAGACGCGCCAGGGTCACGCCGCTGCCGAGCATTTCAGCCAGGCGCTCGCCCACCAGCTTCAGCAACTGGTCGCCAATGGTGTGGCCAAGGCCATCGTTGATGCTCTGAAAGTGGTCCAGATCCAGCAACAGCAGGGCACAACCGCGCTTGTTGGCCTGGGCTGCGGCCAGCGCCTGCTCGACCCGGTCGGTGAACAGCAGACGGTTGGGCAGGCCGGTCAGCGGGTCGTGGTGGGCCATGTAGGCCAGTTCCTGTTCCGAATGCTTGATCGCGCTGATGTCGCTGAACACCGCCACGTAATGGCTGAGCTCGCCTTCGTCGTCGCGGATGGCGCAAATGGTCTGCCACTGCGGATAGATTTCGCCGCTCTTGCGCCGGTTCCAGATTTCGCCACTCCACTCGCCCTTTTCCGCCAGGGTGGCGAAGACCTGCTGGTAGAACGCCAGCCCATGACGGCCCGACTTGAACTTGTTCGGACGCTGCCCGATGACCTCCTCCTGCCGGTAGCCGGTGATGCGCATGAAGGCACGGTTGACGTGCACGATCAGGCCATGGCGATCGGTCACCAGCACGCCTTCGAGGGTGCTGTCGAACACTGCCGCGGCCATGCGCAGGCGTTCCCGGTCTTCGCCACGCATACGCGCACCAACACCGATGAAGTCGAGCAGCCGCACCCGCGACACGTAGATCAGCAAGGCACTGAACAGCACCCAGATCACCACGTTGATCTGCCGGCCCACGGTCACCGCCAGAGGGTCGTCAGTCATGCTGTGCAGCACCACCTCGGCCAGCGTCAGCCAGAGGATCGAGAGCACCACATACAGCGCAGCCATGCGCAAGGCGTCGCGAACGGAAACAGACATGTCGGGTGCAATTGCCCATAGAAAAGGATGGGGCATTATAAAGGCTGAAACATGTCGTGACCTCCTATCTGAACGGTTGACTGGTTTTATTTCCCGGCCAAGGGATAATCGACCCTTCCCCCTGCATTTCGAGGGTATTTACACCTATGTGGTACAACGGCCTGCTCGACTTGTCGGCCTGGCAACTGGTCGGCATCACTTTGTTGATGACCCACGTGACCATTGTCAGCGTCACGGTCTACCTGCACCGCTACTCTGCGCACCGGGCCCTGGAGCTCAACGGCGCGCTCAAGCACTTCTTCCGTTTCTGGCTGTGGCTGACCACGGCGCAGAACACCCGCGAGTGGACTGCCGTCCACCGCAAGCATCACGCCAAGTGCGAAACCCCCGACGACCCGCACAGCCCTGTACACAAGGGCCTGAGTACGGTGCTGCGCAAAGGGGCCGAACTCTATCGTGAAGAGGCGCGTAACCCCGAAACCCTGCGCATCTACGGCAAGAACTGCCCGGACGACTGGATCGAGCGCAACCTCTATTCGCGCTACAAGCTGGGCGGCATCGCGCTGATGGCGGTGATCGACCTGCTGCTGTTCGGCACCATCGGCATCACCATCTGGGCAGTGCAGATGATGTGGATTCCGTTCTGGGCCGCCGGCGTGGTCAACGGCCTGGGCCACGCGCTCGGCTACCGCAACTTCGAGTGCCGAGATGCCGCCACCAACCTGGTGCCGTGGGGCATCGTCATCGGTGGCGAAGAACTGCACAACAACCACCACACCTACCCCAACTCGGCCAAGCTGTCGGTCAAACGCTGGGAATTCGACATGGGCTGGGCGTGGATCCGCCTGTTCTGCCTGCTGCGCCTGGCCAAGGTGCAGCGCGTGGCGCCGATCGCCCACCGGGTCGAAGGCAAAGGCAACCTGGACATGGATACCGCCATGGCCATTCTGAACAACCGCTTCCAGATCATGGCCCAGTACCGCAAGCTGGTGATCGGCCCGCTGGTCAAGCAGGAACTGGCGCGCGTCGATGCCTCGCTGCGCCACCACTTCCGCCGCGCCAAGCGCCTGTTGTCGCGCGAGACCAGCCTGCTGGAAGACCGCCACCATGTGCGCATCGAGTCGATGCTCGCCCACAGCCAGGCGCTGAAGACCATCTACGAAAAACGCCTGGCTCTGCAGCAGATCTGGGCACGTACCAGCGCCAACGGCCACGACATGCTCGCCGCCATGAAAGACTGGGTACACGACGCGGAAACCAGCGGCATCCACGCCCTGCGGGACTTTGCGGCACAGCTCAAAACCTACTCCCTGCGCCCGACCGGCGCCTGACCGCCGTTGATCGGCACGCCCCCTGGCGGGGCGTGCCGACCGGAACTTCGCCCGCTCGTTTACACTCATATCTGGCACATCGCCCGCGTGGCGGGCCAGATGCTGGCCGCACGCTTTCACGCCGAGATCTGCTCCGTGCACATGGCCAAGAACATTCCAACGACACTGCCCGGCACCCCGCCTCCCGAAGCCGCCCAAACCTTGCTTGCCCTGCTCCACGCCCAGGGCGAGGTTGCCCGCCTGAGCGAACGCGAGCAGCTGTTCAGCTCACTGCTCGACAGTGTCAATGCGGTGCTATGGGCCTTCGACTGGGAAACCCGTCAGGTGCTGTACGTCAGCCCCGCCTACGAGCGCATCTTCGGCCGCCCGGCCAGCCTGGTGCTGGCCGACTACAACGAGTGGCGCGACAGCATCTACCCCGACGACCTGGAGTTCGCCGAGCGCAGCCTGGCCCAGGTGCTGCTGAAGGGCTCGGTGGAAGACCGCGAGTACCGCATTCTCAATGCCGACGGCCAGATCCGCTGGCTGAGCGACAAGTGCTACATCAACCAGCAACGCGATGGCGACCGGGTGATCATCGTCGGCATCGCCGAAGACATCACCGAGAAGAAGCAGCTCGAAGGCGAGTTGCAGCGCCTGGCTACCACCGATGTGCTGACCCAGAGCAGCAACCGCCGGCACTTCTTCGAATGCGCCCAGCAAGCCTTCGAAAGTGCCCGCGAAGACGGTACGCCATTGGCCTTCCTGTTGCTGGACATCGACGATTTCAAGCGAATCAACGACAGCTACGGCCACCAGGAAGGCGACCAGGTGTTGCAGCAGATCGCCGATAGCGGCAAGGCCGTGCTGCGGCGTGGTGACTTGTTCGGGCGCATTGGTGGTGAGGAGTTCGCGGCGGTGTTTCCGGGCTGTACTGCCCAGGTGGCAGAGCAGATTGCCGAGCGCTTGCAGCGGCATATCCAGCGGCTGAGCTTCAGCCATGGGGAGCAGACCTACGGGGTGACGGTGAGCCAAGGGGTGACCGGGCTGACTGACGAGGATGCGGCACTGGACAGCCTGTATGCCCGGGCCGATGCGGCGATGTACCAGGCCAAGCGGCAGGGCAAGAACCAGATCGTCCGCGGCTGAGCCTTTGGGGGGCTTTGCCCCCCTATCGCGACACAAGGCCGCTCCTACAGGCAACCGCGTACCCGTGTAGGCGCGGCCTTGTGTCGCGATGGGCCGCAAAGCGGCCCCAAGATCTCAGCCCGAAACTTCACCCTCAGCTAAAGGCGGTTCTTCCCGCTGCGGTTTCACCTCCGGGTTCTCCACCTTGCGCAACCGGCTCAGCTCCGGCAGGCCGAGCTTGAGCAGGCGCGCTGTCTTGCTGCTGGCCACCTTCTCCAGCCCCTGCCCAGCCGGCAGCCGCGACAACTGCCCGGCCAGGTTCATGGCCAGGATCTCCCGCGAATACACCCCGCCACCCAGCTGGTAGATCGCCGCGATCAACTCGCGCAACCCCAACGGCAACCGCCAGCGCGTACGCAACGCCGAACCGAACGCCGCACCGAACTCATTGAGCGAAAGCTGCACCCGGTCCTCGTCCAGGTCGCCCCCGGCCAGCCGCCATTCCTGCAAGCAGCGCAGTACCGCCAGGTCGCCCAGGCAATGCAGCAACCCGGCGCAATAACAACGCCCTTCGTCCAGCTCGAGCATGCGTGCCAAGGTGCGGCCATATTCGGCAGTGTGCAGCGACAACGCCCAGTAATGGGCTGCATGCTCCGCCAGCAGCGGGTCACTGAGGCGCGCACTGCGCTTGAGGGTCATGCCCAGGATAAGGTTCATGCTCTGGGTACTGCCAAGCTTGTTCAAGGCCTGCAGCAACGTCTGCACCGGTGCTTCGCGGTGCAGTGCTGCACTGTTGGCCGCAGCAATCAGCACGGCGGTGATCTGTGGGTCGCCCTGCACTTGCTCTTCAAGCACTCTCAGGTTCAGGCCCTGGGGGTTGAGCGCGCGCTTGATCGCCACCTCCACATCGGCCAGCAGCGGCCCGCCGTCGGCGGTAGCGCGACGCTGCTCAAGGTAGGCCGGCAGGCTGGCACCTGCCTGCAAGGCCGGCGCCGGGCAGGCGATTTCTTCGCCAACCGCCAGCAGCAGTTCTTCCAGGCGTTTGCGCAGGGTGTCCAGGTTCAGCGGCTTGCTCAGGTAAGCCGTGGGGTGCAGGGGGAGCACCTCGTGCACGCTGGCGCTGTCAATGCGGTTGCTCATGAGGATGAACGGCAAACTCGGGCCTTTGGCGCGTACCTTGCGCAACAGGTCGAGGCCATCGACACCTGCCAGCTCACGCGCGGCAATGATCAGGTCGGGCTTGCTGGACAGTGCGTTCAAGGCCTGCGAGCCGTCGGCGCAGACCTGCAGGCGGGCGTCACAGCGCACGCTAAGCAGCATTTCGCTGAGCAGGTCACGCACCCAGGGGTCGCCCTCGACAATCAGTACGCTCGGTGGGGAGGGGTCTGCAGCGTTCATCGCCAACTCCTGAATAGCCCTGACACACAGTCCATCGCAGCTTCCTGAGCAAATCCTTCGACAACGATAGCGCTCCATGGCTTTCCTGGGCACAAAAAAAACCCGCCGAAGCGGGTTTTTTCTGAAGCGCATTACATCAGGCGATTTCAGCGAAGCACTCTTCGATGATAGCCAGGCCTTTGTCCAGCAGCGCGTCTTCGGCGGTCAGCGGAACCAGGATACGCAGGACGTTGCCGTAGGTACCGCAGGACAGCAGGATCAGGCCCTTCTCGCGGGCCTTGGCGACAACCTGGCCAACGGCAGCAGCGTTCGGGGTGTGAGTGCCTTTCTCGAAGACTTCGACAGCGATCATCGAGCCCAGACCACGGACGTCGCCGATGATCGGGTACTTCTTCTGGATTTCGCGCAGGCCAGTGGTCAGGCGCTCACCCACAGCTTTGCTGCGGTCCAGCAGTTTCTCTTCTTCGAACACTTCGATCACGGCCAGGGCCGCGGCGCAAGCGATCGGCGAGCCGGCGTAGGTACCGCCCAGGCCGCCAGGAGCGATGGCGTCCATGTACTCGGCCTTGCCGCACACACCAGCCAGCGGGAAGCCGCCAGCGATGGATTTGGCGAAGGTGGTCAGGTCAGGCGCAACGCCCATCTGTTCCATGGCGAAGAAGGTGCCAGTACGGCCAGCGCCGGTCTGTACTTCGTCGGCGATCAGCAGGATGCCGTGCTGGTCGCACAGGGCGCGCAGGCGCTTCATCAGCTCTTTCGGCGCTGGCAGGAAGCCGCCTTCGCCTTGTACCGGCTCGAGGATGATCGCGGCGATGTCGCGCGGCTCGGCGTCGTTCTTGAAGATGCGCTCGACCGAGGCGATGGCGTCGTCAACACTGATGCCGTGCAGTTCGCTCGGGAACAGGGCGCGGAAGATGCCGCCTGGCATCAGGCCCATGCCAGCGGAGTACGGCACAACCTTGCCGGTCAGGCCCAGGGTCATCATGGTACGGCCGTGGTAGCCGCCGGTGAAGGCGATGACGCCAGCGCGGCCAGTGGCGGCACGGGCGATCTTGACGGCGTTTTCAACGGCTTCGGAGCCGGTGGTGACCAGCAGGGTCTTCTTGTCGAAGTCGCCCGGGACCAGCTTGTTGATCTTTTCGCACAGCTCTACATAGGGTTCGTAAGCCAGCACCTGGAAGCAGGTGTGGCTGACCTTGGTCAGCTGCTCTTGCACGGCCGCAACCACTTTCGGGTGCAGGTGGCCGGTGTTCAGTACTGCGATGCCGCCGGCGAAGTCGATCAGTTCGCGGCCTTCAACGTCGATCACGGTCGAGTTCTTCGCAGTATCGACGAAGATCGGGTGGATCTGGCCAACGCCACGTGGGACGGCGGCGACACGACGTTGCATCAAGGATTCGTTGGTCTTGCTCATAATGCCCTCATTGCGCCGGTCTGGAGTGGCGCTTTTATTCGGGGGGTGGCTGGGAGTGCTCGCGAACAGTATTCGTTGATCGACTGCCGTGAACGCCCTGGCCACCAGGTACTGCGATGTAAAAAAGGCCAGCGAGACGTCGCTCTCGCGCCCCGCTGGCAGAGGTAAAACCGTTACCGTGCGATCAGACGCTGATGCACAGGTATTTGATCTCGAGGTAGTCCTCGATACCGTACTTGGAGCCTTCGCGGCCCAGGCCCGAAGCCTTGATGCCACCGAACGGCGCCACTTCGTTGGAGATAAGGCCGGTGTTGATACCTACCATGCCATATTCCAGGGCTTCGGCAACACGGAACACACGGCTCATGTCGCGGGCGTAGAAGTACGAAGCCAGGCCGAACTCGGTGTCGTTGGACATGGCGATGACTTCGGCCTCGTCCTTGAAGCGGAACAGCGGCGCCAGTGGGCCGAAGGTCTCTTCCTTGGCGACGGCAGCGGTCTTCGGCACGTCGACCAGAATGGTCGGCTCGAAGAAGTTGCCTTCGATGATCTTGCCACCGGACAGCACCTTGGCGCCTTTGCCAACGGCGTCTTCGATGTGTTCCTGAACCTTGGCGACAGCCTTGCCGTCGATCAGCGGGCCAGTGGTGGTGCCTTCTTCCAGGCCGTTACCGATCTTCAGCTTGGCAACAGCGGCGGCCAGCTTCTGGGCGAACGCGTCGTAGACGCCATCCTGCACGTAGATACGGTTGGCACAGACGCAGGTCTGGCCGTTGTTGCGGTACTTGGAGATGATCGCGCCCTCGACCGCCTTGTCCAGGTCGGCGTCGTCGAACACGATGAACGGGGCGTTGCCACCCAGCTCCAGGGAAACCTTCTTGATGTCCTTGGCGCACTCTTCCATCAGCTGGCGACCGATTTCGGTCGAGCCGGTGAAGGACAGCTTGCGGACCAGGGAGTTGCCGGTCAGTTCGCCGCCAACTTCGCCAGCGCTGCCGGTAACCACGCTCAGCACGCCAGCCGGGATACCGGCACGGTGGGCCAGCTCGACCAGGGCCAGGGCCGAGTAAGGGGTTTGCGAGGCAGGCTTGAGCACCATGGTGCAGCCAGCGGCCAGGGCCGGGCCGGCTTTACGGGTGATCATGGCGGCCGGGAAGTTCCACGGGGTGATGGCCGCGGTAACGCCGATTGGCTGCTTGATGACGATCAGGCGCTTGTCTGGCTGGTGGCCCGGGATGGTGTCACCGTAGACGCGCTTGGCTTCTTCGGCGAACCACTCGATGAACGAGGCGGCGTAGGCGATTTCGCCCTTGGCTTCGGCCAGCGGCTTGCCTTGTTCGGTGGTCATCAGGCGAGCCAGGTCGTCCTGGTTCTCGATCATCAGTTCGAACCAGCGACGCAGCTTGGCCGAACGCTCCTTGGCGGTCAGGGCACGCCAGGCCGGCAGGGCCTTGTCGGCGGCTTCGATGGCGCGGCGGGTTTCCGCGGTGCCCATCTTCGGCACGGTACCGATGACTTCACCAGTGGCCGGGTTGGTGACCTTGATGGTCTGGCCGTTGTCCGCATCCAGCCACTCACCGTTGATGTAGGCTTGCTGGCGGAACAACTGAGCGTCTTTGAGCTGCATGTCGGCTTCCCGAATTGTTGATTGTTGAAAAGCGCCCAAGGCAGGGCATCGAGCGTTTGAAATCTCAAACGAATGCTAAGCGGCTGCTGGGGTGTTGGACAATAGGCTGTTCGAAAAAAAGAACGAATGGTTGAACAGCCTGGCGGAAATTTCATGATTTGCATAATGGCAACCGGCCTCTTCGCGGGCACGCCCGCTCCCACAGGTACCCCACCGGTTTCGAATTCGGTGCAGTACCTGTGGGAGCCGGGCGTGCCCGCGAAGAGGCCAGTACAGGTTAGACGAACGCGCTGAAGGAAATAGGATGGGAGGACCGACGGCCCTCCCGGAAGGGATGGCTCAGAACGCCTTGGCCAGGTCGATCACCAAGGCCCGGTAACCCACGCTGCCCGGCTGCCGGCTGTGCACCTTCAGCTCCACCAGCACCTCCTGCGTCCCGCGCCGCACCTCGTTGAGCACGGTGGTGGTCAGTTTCTCCGGGGTCAGGAAGTTCACCGATGCCGAATAGATGAACTGGGTGTCGGTCTCCGGCCGGTAGGCCACCACCGAGGTCACCGGGCTGTACCACTCGTCGCCGCGCTCCTTGCCGTATTCCCACACCTGCTCGACAGTGCCCTCGGCCTCGTCGATGCGGTATTCCACCGCCCGGCTGTAGTTGCCGGTCAGCCTGGTCGGTGCAAAGTCGCGGCCCCAGCCGTTGTCGAACACGGTCAGCGTCCCTTTGCCGGTCAGCCAGGCGGTGTGCTGGGTCCACGACCAGTCGAAGCCTTCGCTCGCCAACGGCGTCAGCACTTTCTCGCGCAGACGCTCAGGCCAGCCTTGGGGCGAGGCGAGAATCCACTTCACCTGCTTGTCACGGCCAATCTTCACCACGCCCTGGTGCCGTGCTGAAACGATGATGCTGTCGTCATCGGCGTCGTAGTCGATGGCATTGACGTGTGCCCAGTTACGCCCGGTGCCTACCCCCGGGGTGTCACCAAAGGGCAGGTCACCCTCAGCCAGTTCGTTGGCCAGCCGCTCATCCTGCTTCTGCACGCCCGGCGGCAACTGGATGGCTGCCTTGCCAAGGGTTTCCAGCAGGTCGCCACGGTACGGGTCGAGGATCTGGTTGAGGTCCCAGAAGTCCAGCACATCACCGGCCTCGTTGACCTCGATGATGTGGTCGCGGATCGAGCGCACGCGCTTGCCGTCGGGGCGGCGATAGTCGCTGGTGCCCACCCGCAGCAGGTAGGTGCCATTGGCCGTCTCGCGGATTTCATGGGAGAAGTCGGCGAACTTGTCGGGCAGGCTGCGCTGCCAGATGCGCCGGCCCAGCAAATCGTACTTGGAGTAGGTCTGGCCCTGGCCCCAGATCAGCTTGCCGTCGCGGGTCTGTTGGAAGCCCATGGTGCCGCCCAGCCCATCGCGGCGGTTGGCGTCGTGGATCTGCTCGATGTCCAGGTACCAGCGCACGTCACCATTGCTGTCGGCGATCCAGTTGTTGCCCACCTGGTCCCATTCTGCCGCGCCGCCCAGGGCATTCCACTTGAAAGCGCGCCCGCCCGGGATGTCGCCCTGCAGGTGGTTGAACAGGTACAGGCGTTTTTCAAAACCTGGCGCTACCTTGACCGGCTGAACTTCAGGCAACGCGGCGGTCTGCGCGGCCACCACCGGCAGGCGCACGGCCGGGGCGTAGATCTGGTACTGCTCGCGAATGCGCTCGCCATCGAGCTTGTAGGTGACTTCCACCTGGTTGACATGATCCGGGTACAGGCCGAATACCGGGATACCGCCGTAGGTCCACAACGAACGGTCGGATACCTCATAGGCAATGTCCACACCGCGCTCGCCCCGCCCCAGCACGCGCACGTGCGCGGCACTCAGGCTGCGCCCACCGTCGCGAATGATCGCGGTCAGCGGCGCCAGGCGATACGGGTTGACTACCACGTCGCCGAGCAGCGCCTCGTCACGTTCGGGGACCTTGGCGGTCAGGCAGGCGCCTTCAGGCAATGCAGGGGTTTTGGTCTTGGCATTCATGGCATAGCTCCTTGTGCTCAGAAGTCGTAACGGGCGGTGGCGCCGAAAGTGCGCGGGGTGCCGAGCACGCCGGCATAGCCACCGTTGGCGGAGTTCCACAGGCTGGTGAAGTAGGTTTTGTCACCGGCGTTTTTCACCCACAACGACAGGTCGACCACGCCGTCGCCCTGGTCCAGGCGCACACCGGCAGAAAGGTTGACCAGCGCGTAGCTGGGGATCTGGCCGAAATCGGAGTCGTCGATGGTGCCCACCGCCTTCGAGCGGAAGGCGTAGCTGGCCGTGACATAGGGTTCGATGTGCTCGCTGGCCTGCCACTTGTACTGGGTGTTGAGGTTGGCGATGTACTTAGAGGCGCCGACCACCTGGTGGCCGGACAAATCGCAGGTGGCAGTGGCATTGGCCAGGCTCACCTCCGGAGGGCATGGGGCGTCTTTGTAGTCGGTGTAGCGCACGTCGTTCCATGAGCCGTTGAAGTTGACCGTGAGGCCGCGCAGCGGCAACGCCGTGGCTTCGAACTCCAGACCACGCGAGCGCACGCTACCGGCGTTGGCCAGGTACTGCACGCGGTTGATCTGGTCGTAGACGTTGGCCTGGTAGCCATGCACTTCGGCCCAGAACAGGTTGGTATTGAGTTGCAGGCGGTCGTCGAACAGCGAGCTTTTCAAGCCGACTTCGGCATTGTTGACCCGCTCGGTGCCGACCAGCAGCGAGTCGGTGCCCAGCCGTGGCGCAGCGCCAACGGTAAGGTTGATGCCGCCAGACTTCTCGCCGTGGGTCAGGGTGGCGTAGCCCAGCAGCTGCTCGTTGAAGCGGTAACTCAGGCCCAGCAGGCCAGAGGGGCTGAAGCTGTACTGGTTGAGGTCGCCTGAATCATAGGCGCCTACGCGTCCCTGGCGCGCTGCTGCGGCGGCCCCGGTTACCGCTGCGCCACCGATTGGTGCATCGCGGGTCACCCAGGCGCTCTTTTCTTCATAGGTGCCGCGAATGCCGGCGGTGAAGTCCAGCCGGTCGGTGATGTGCCAGGTGCCCTGGGCGAACAGCGCATAGCTGTCCGTGTCGATGTGCCCGTTACCAATGGTGTCGACATTGGCCAGGGCGCCGGCCGGGGTCAAGTTCCAGATGTCCGCCTGTGGCCCGTAGTAAGTGAAGGATTTGTTGTCCAGGTCCTGCTTGAAATAGTACGCGCCCAGCACGTAGTCGAAGGCACCACCGGTGGGCGAAGCCAGGCGGATTTCCTGCGAGTATTGCTTGTCGCGCACCGATACCCCGGCGCTGTAGAAGACCGGTACGTTGAGGCCGTCATCGTTGCGCGGGGTGAAGTCCCACCAGCGGTAGGCGGTGATCGAGGTCAGGGTGAAGTCGTTGGGCAGGGTCCAGTTGGCCTCCACCGAGGTACCACCCTGGAACACCGTCACTTGCTGGTCGGCGTCGAAGTTGACCTTGCGGTCCTTGCCCGACACCAACGTTGCGCCGGCCTGGGCGGCCAGGCTTTCGTAGCGGTTGACACCATTGATGGTCGGGCCGGTGCTGTACAGGCTGAGGATGCCGTTGTCGGAGTCTTCTTCGTTGTATTCGCCGATCCAGCGCAGGTTGAAGGTTTCGCTCGGTTTGAACAGCAGCTGGGTACGAAAGCCTTGGCGCTTGCCACCGTTGAGGTCGTCGCCGTTGTGGATGTTCTTCACATAGCCGTCGTCTTCGGTGCGGTAGGCGCTGATGCGCCCGGCCAGGGTGTCGCTGATCGGCCCCGAGAAGCTGCCCTGGGTCTGCAGGTAGCCGTCTTCACCAATCGACTGCTGAATGCTGCCCTCACGGTGGAAGGTTGGCTTGCGCGTGGTGATGTTGAGCACACCGGCGGTGGTGTTCTTGCCGAACAGCGTACCTTGCGGGCCGCGCAGCACCTCCAGCTGCTCCACGTCCAGCAGGTCGAACACCGCCATGCCGGGGCGGCCGAGGTAGACGTTGTCCAGGTAGATACCGACACTGCCTTCCAGGCCATCGCTGGCCGGGTTGTTGCCCAGGCCACGGATCGAAATGCTCGACTGGCGTGCATGCACATAGGCAACGTTGGTGCTGGGTACCAGCTGCTGCAGGTCCTGCACGCGGTAGATGCGCTGGCTCTCCAGGGTTTCGCTGTCGAGCACGCTGATCGGCGTGGGCACGCTTTGCGCGGTTTCTTCGCGGCGGCGGGCATTGACCGTTACGGTACCGAGCTTGGCTTCCTGCTCCACCGCCGGGGTGGCGTTGACCGGCTCTTCGGCGAAGCTGGCAGAGGACGCCGCCAGCAACACGCCGGCAGCCAAGGGTGGCAAGGTGAAACGCGACGCGCGCGCAGGCCAACGGGAAACTCCGGACATGCAAATGCTCCTTGAGGCATGGGCCCTGGCGAGCATTTCCGTTGGCGGAACCGAATCGCGGTCAGTCGGGCTTATATTCTTTTAAGTGATATAAATAGTTTTAATTCATATTTTGTGGAATAAGTGACTCCCTTTATAAGGGGACTAACCCTTGTCAGCAATTGCATTCGACCGAAAGTTTCAATGTAAAAAATGCATATCGATCTACGTCAGCTGCGCCACTACATTGCCCTTGTCGAGCACCGCAGCTTCGTTGCTGCGGCGGCTGCGGTAAACCTGTCGCAATCAGCGTTCAGCCGCAGCATTCAGACCCTCGAGCACAATATCGGCTGCCGCCTGGTGGACCGCGCCAGCAAGGAGTTGGCGCCAACCCGCCAGGGCCTGCTGGTGCTGGAGCATTCGCGGCGGCTGGTGCATGGCGCGCATAACCTGGTCAACGAGATTCACCAGTTCAATGGCGCCACCACCGGCGTGGTGCGCTTCGGCTCCGGCCCGGCACCAGCCGGAGGCCTGGTGCCGCGGGCAGTGGCACGTTTCGTCGCCGAATACCCCGCGGCGCGGACCTGCTTCCAGGTGGATAACTGGCAGGCGCTGAACCGCAAGCTGGTGGCCGAGGAGATCGAGTTCTTCGTCGCCGACACCCGCCAGTTCGAGTCCGACCCGGACTACCAGGTACACAAGCTGGCGCCGCAGCGCTGGCATTTTTGCTGCCGCGTCGGGCATCCGTTGACCGAGCGCGAGAGCGTGCGGGCGCGAGACCTGTTCGATTACCCGCTGGCCACCACCTTCCGCCCGCCGAACATCCGCAAGATCCTCAGCGACCTCAGCGGGCGACAGGATTTTCTACCGACGGTGGAGTGCGAGCATGGCTATGCACTGCTGAATGTGGTGATGCATTCGGACACGATCGGCATTGCCTGCAATGCCAACTTGCGGCCGTATCAGCGTGACGGGGGACTGGTGGCATTGCAGCTGGCCGACCTGACGCTGGAGCAGGAAGAAGCGTTCTATACCCGTTATGGGGTGGTGAGCCGGGTGGGGTATGGGCTATCGCCGCTGGCTCAGGGGCTGGTCAGGCAGCTGATTGCCTGCGATACCGAGTTGTAGCTGGCGGGGGCTTCGCCCCCGTTTCGCGACACAAGGCCGCTTTTACAGGGGCATGCGATCGCCTGTAGGAGCGGCCTTGTGTCGCGATGGGCCGCAAAGCGGCCCCGGTGATATCAGCCTTTACGCGTAGTGCGGCTGAGTTGCCCATCTACCCCGACCGGCACCTCACCCGCCAAGGTCACCCGCCGCACCACACGCGGCTGGGTCCCGTAATCATCCACCGCATAATGCTGCGTCGCGCGGTTGTCCCAGATGGCCACATCCCCAGCCTGCCAGCGCCAGCGAACGGTGTTCTCCAGGCGTGTCACATGCCCTTGCAGCACCGCGAACAGGTGCTGCGAATCCGCCAGCGAATAACCTTTGATGCGCTTCACGAAGTGGCCCAGCTGCAGCGCTCGCTCGCCACTGATCGGGTGCACGCGCACCACCGGGTGCTCGGTCTCGTACACCGTGGAGGTGAATACTTTGCGGTAGCGCTCCAGCTTGGCCGGGTCGACATCGGGCTTGAGGCTCGCGTAGTCATACTCGTTGCTGTGCACCGCCCACAACTTGTCGGCCAGCTCGCGCAACGGCTCAGGCAGCTCCTGGTAGGCTGCGGCGGTATTGGCCCACACGGTATCGCCACCGGAGGCAGGCGCCACCACGCTGCGCAGGATCGAGGCCTTGGGGTACGCGTCGACGAAGGTCACGTCGGTGTGCCAGGAGTTGGCCCGCTGGCCTTCGGCGCCATCGAGCTGCAACAGGTAGCTGGTGCCATCCACCACCGGCACGGTGGGATGGGCGACCGGCTCGCCGAGCAGCTTGGCGAAGGCTTCCTGGCTTTGGTCATCCAGGTGGGTCTGACCACGGAAGAAGATCACCTTGTATTTCACCAGCGCAGCCTGGATGGCTTCCAGGGTGGCTGCATCGAGATCGGCGGACAATTGCACTCCGCGAATTTCGGCGCCGATGCGGCCGGCAACCGGGTGGATGTCGAGTTCGAGGTTCTGTGGCGCGGTGGCCAGGGCGGCGTTGCTCATGGTCGTATCCTTGCGGTCATTGTCGGGTTTACGGGGGTCAGCGGGCAGCCTGCACGGCCTGTTGCTGTTGCAGGGCGGTATCGAGGAAGCGGGGTTCGATCCAGTCGGCCACCTGGAAGCCACGACGAATCAGGCGCTCCTTGGCGGCCAGGTCCACGCCCTGCTGCAGCTGGCCGACGAATCCGGCGTCCAGGCGTGGATCGAAGTAGTGAGCGAGATCTTCCTTGGCCAGGTCATCGCGCAGGATGCTGCGCGGCCAGTTGGCATTACTGGCCACCAACTCGACGTAGGCTTCGCGGTTGTGTTCGTCACGCAGCCAGGCACTGGCCTGTTGCTGGGCGTTGACCAGGCGCTGAACCAGCTCGGGGTATTTGCGGATGAAATCGCCGGTGCCCAGCAGCACCGCCTGGGTGCTGCCGGCGCCTTCCAGATCACGCGAGTTGACCGGCAGCTCGACCAGCCCGCGCTCACGCAGCGACAACAGGTTGGACAGGCCCCAGGTGGCATCGATCTGCTTGGCGGCCAGCGCTGCGTTGGCGGCATTGAAGTCCAGGTTTATCACCTTCAGCTCGCGCTCGCTCAACCCTTGGCTGGACAGGGCGCTGGCGAAAGACAGCTGGTTGGCGGTGCCACGGAACACCGCCACGCGCTTGCCCTTGAGGTCGTGCAGGGTCTTGATGCCGGAACCAGGCACCACGCCCAGGTAGCTCTTCACCCCGCGTACACCCGCCGACAGCACGCGGGTGTCCAAGCCATTGGCCTTGCCGACGATGGCGGCCAGGTCGCCGAGATAGGCGAAATCGGCCTGGCCGTTGGCCAACGCTTCGTTCACCACCGGCCCGGCGCCTTTGAAGAAGTGCCAGTCGATGCGAATGCCATCTTTGGCGAATTCCTTTTCCAGCAGTTGCTGGTCACGCAGCACGTCGACCACGCCACCGGCGCTGGGTTTGCTGCCCGCGCTGAGGTCGGGCACGGCGATGCGGATGCTTTCTGGCTTGGCCGGTTCAGCCGCATGGGCGATGAGGGTGAAGGCCAGCCCAAGGGCGGTGATCAGGTGGCGCAACGGGGTTTTCATGGCAAGGCTCCTTGGCAGGCTGCCACCGGCGATGGCCGGCGCTTTGGCCAGAAGCTAGGCAGGTCTGGTTAGAACCTACAAAGATCAAAACTTCATTCTTCAGTAACTTAAAGGCATAAATCAGGCGGGCTGCGGGTCTGCGGCGGGCTTGCGGAAAACGCATGGAAAATATGAGGAAAACGCAACGGCGGGGGGCTTCCGTATGCAGGGAGTGCATGCTCTTATCTCTTGAAAGTCATTTTTGGATTTTTTTAATTCCATAAATGAATAACTTAACAACGCTTCGAGAGATGGCCGATGAATGGAATTCTGAGCAGAGGTCGGGGTTGGTTTCGGGGGCCGCTACGCGGCCCATTCGCGACGCAAGGCCGCTCCCACCAGGATCGCGCCAACTTGCTGCCGTGGGTGTTGCCTGTGGTTATTACGCTGCTTTGGGTGGTGGCCAGCCGGCTGCACTGGATGAGCGAGCAGATTCTGCCGGCGCCAGCATTGGTGTGGCAGAGCGCACTGGAGTTTGGCTCCGGCGAGCTGTGGGGGCACCTGTGGATAAGCTTGCAGCGGTTGTTCTGGGGGTTGGCGGTCGGCATCGGCAGCGGCTTGCTTTTGGGCGTCTGGCTGGGTGCTTCGCGGCAGGCGCAGACGCTGGTGCTGCCAACCTTCGTGGCGCTGGCACAGATTCCTACCCTGGCCTGGATCCCGTTGTTCATGCTGTTCTTCGGGATCGGCGAATTGCTCAAGCTGGTGGTGCTGGTGAAAGCCGTGGTGGTTCCCGTTACCTTGCACACCCTGGTCGGTGTACGTGATGCCCAGCCCAAACTGCGGGAAGCCGCTGCGGCGCTGCGTCTGCCTCGCCATCTTCTGTTCCTTCGCCTGTTGCTGCCGGCTGCCCTGCCGGCCTTTCTCACCGGCGTACGCCTGGCTCTGGCCACCGGCTGGACCTCGCTGCTGGCGGTCGAACTGCTGGCCTCAAGCGAAGGGATCGGTTACCTGATGGTGTGGGGACGACAGCTGTTCATGCTCGACCTGGTGCTGCTGTGCATCCTGGTGATCGGCCTGGTTGGCGCACTGCTGGAGCGCAGTTTCTCCGCCCTGGAAAAACGCCTGCTGTACTGGCCGCAAGCGGCAACAGGGGAGCAGCCGCGTGGCCCCGTGCCGCGAGGTTGGCAGAGCCTGCTGCTACCGCTGGCACTGTTAGCACTGTGGCAAGCCAGCAGCGGCTTCGGCTGGGTCGACAACAACATCCTGACCTCGCCCCTTGAAGTATTGCGAACCCTGCTGATCGGCCTGGCCGATGGTTCGCTGCCGCAGGCCTTGTTGCTGAGCCTGCAGCGCGCCCTGGCCGGCTTGCTGCTGGGCGGTGGCGCTGGCCTGCTGGTCGGTTTGCTGCTGGGGCTTTCGGCCAATGCCGAACGTATCTTCGGGCCCAGCTTGTCAGCCCTGCGCCAGGTGGCCCTGTTCGCCTGGGTGCCGCTGCTCACGGCCTGGTTCGGCCTGGGTGAAGGGGCCAAGCAGGTGTTCGTCGGCATGGCTGCGTTCTTCCCGCTGCTGATCGCCACCCAGCGCGGTATCGCTAGCCTGTCGCCACAACTGGGCGAAGCGGCTCGCACCCTGCGCCTGAACCTGTGGCAACGCCTGCGCCTGCTGGTGCTGCCCGGCGCAGCCCCGGCCATTTTCGCCGGCCTGCGCCTGTCGTTGATCTACGCCTGGCTGGGCACCATCGGTGCCGAATACTTCATGCCCTCGGACGGCGGCATCGCCAGCCTGATGATCGGCGCCCAGCAACTGTTCCGCATGGACCAGGTAATGGCCGCCATGCTGTTGATCGGCCTGGTCGGCGCCCTGCTCGGCACCCTTGGACAACGCCTCGAATCGCGCGCCACGCGCTGGAGAACCGCATGAACGCCTTCAACACCTCGCACCTGCTCGCGGCCAACCAGCCCGACGTCGCCCCGCCCCTGGTCAGCTTCGAGGGGGTTGGCAAAGTGTTCAGCGTCGATGGCCAGCCGCTGGAAGCCATCCGCAACTTCAACCTGTCGATCAACCAAGGCGAATTCATTGCCATCGTCGGTGCTTCCGGCTGTGGCAAATCCACCCTGCTGCGCCTGCTGGTAGGGCTGGATACCGACTACAGCGGCAATATTCGCGTCGACGGCGAAACTGTCAGCGGCATTGGTAGCGAGCGCGGCATCGTGTTTCAGGAACACCGGCTGTTCCCCTGGCTGAGCGTGGAACAGAACATCGCCCTGGGTTTGGTCAACGAACCGCTCACCCAGGGTGAACGCGCGCGGCGGGTACACGAGTTCGTGCAACTGGTGGGGCTGGTCGGCTTCGAGTCGGCGTACCCACACCAGCTTTCCGGCGGCATGGCCCAGCGTGTGGCGATCGCCCGTGGCCTGGTAGCCAGCCCGCGTATCTTGCTGCTCGACGAGCCGTTCGGCGCGCTGGATGCGCTGACCCGCCAGCAACTGCAGGACGAGCTGCTGGCCATTCGCGAACGTGCCGGCATCACCACGTTACTGGTCACCCATGACGCCGAAGAAGCCACCTACCTGGCCGACCGGGTGGTGGTGCTGGAGCCGCGCCCGGGGCGGATCAAGGCGGTGGTGGATATCGACCTGCCCCACCCACGGTTGCGTACGGGTGTAGCACTTCACGGGCTGCGGGAGAAGGTGCTGCACCAGATCACCGGGGATGGCGGTTACCTGACGCCGCCGGTGCGACGGGTCGAAGGGCTGAGGCCGGAGCTGATTGCGCTCTGAGCCTGTGCGGGCATGCCCGCGAAGAATCCAACGCGGCGGCTGGCACCGGCTACGCCGGTGTTCGCGGGCTCGCCCGCTCCCACAGGAACCGCGCATTTTGAGCCTCGCACCAAACCTGTGGGAGCGGGCATGCCCGCGAAGAATCCAACGCGGCGGCTGGCACCGGCTACGCCGGTGTTCGCGGGCTCGCCCGCTCCCACAGGAACCGCGCATTTTCTGAGCCTTGCACCAAACCTGTGGGAGCGGGCATGCCCGCGAAGAATCCAACGCGGCGGCTGGCACCGGCTACGCCGGTGTTCGCAGGCTCGCCCGCTCCCACAGGAACCGCGCGTTTTCTGAGCCTTGCACCAAACCTGTGGGAGCGGGCATGCCCGCGAAGAAGACTCACCGGGCACTGAGGTCACGCAGGTAAGCCCAAGGGTAGATACCCCGCTCATGCCCATCGCTGAACACCAGTTGTACACCATATCCTTGCGGTTCGATGTGCACCACGCGCACATCATCGCGCACCAAGCTGATACGCCCCTGCAGCCGTGCCGCTCGGCATTGCGAACAGGGGCAGGCACCGCGCAGCCGGACATGGCTGAGGCTGTGCTCGCCGTCTTGCCATTGCAGCACCAGCTGCCCGGGCGCGCGCATGTTGCGAACCGCTTGCGGGGCTTTCATCAGCAGGCCCCGCGCAGTTGCGCCATGGCAATCCGCACAGCCTTGCGCACCTCGGGGTCGGCATCGGCCTCGGCGGCCTGCAGCACCGGCAAGGCACGCGCCTGACCCAGCTCCCCCAGGGCCAGAGCCGCCTCCTTGCGCAGGTTGGCAATGCCGTGGCCAAGCAACTGGCCAAGCGCGTCCAGGGCCGCAACATGACGCAGCCGCCCCAGCGACCGCGCCGCACGCAGACGTACCTGCCAGAAGTCATCGGCAAGCGCATTTACCAGTGCCGGGCCTGCCGGGGCCAGGCCCACCTTGCCTAGCGTGGTGGCGGCTTCTTCGCGCACTTGCCAGGCCTTGTCAGTCAATGCAGCCACCAATGCGGGCAGCACCGCGCTGTCGCGCGCGAGCCCCAGCGCACCGATGGCCGCACGGCGCACCTCGGTGTCCGGCTCGTCTTCGGCAAGCGTTGCCAATGCTGGCAACGCCGGCTGGTGCTTGAGCCAGCCAAGAATACCCACTGCCTCACGCCGGACCGCGGCGTCGCCGTCGGCCAGGGCCAGCAGTGCAGGCTCCGCAGCATCTTCCAGGCGCAGCTCGCGCAAGGCGCGCAGGGCGCTGGCACGGACGAAGGCATCGGCATGCTTGACCCATGGCAGGATCAGCTGACCGGTTTCAAGGCTCTTGAGCTCGCTGAGGCTCTGTGCGGCAGCCAGCCGTACCGGCTCGGCAGCGTCGGCCAGCGCAGCGCACAGGGCCTGCACGACTTCGGGTTCTTCCCAGGCCTCGAGCAGGCGCGCGGCCTCGGCACGCACCTCGTCGGCGGAGTCCACCAGCAGTGCATCGGTGAGCCACGGCAAGCCATCGGGGTCTTCCAGGTCGGCCAGTTCGATCAGGGCGATGCGGCGCACACTCACGTCGGCAGCACCAAGGCGAGGCAGCAGAGCAAGGATGTCGGGGTTGTCAGTCTTTCGTTCAGTCATAGCGCGATCCGTAGCGGTGGGTGCTCAGTGTCCGGCAGGCCCAACGGGGTCAGGCGCGGAAGTTCGCGGCCTTCCTCGTGACGGAGCAAGGCCAGACAGTGACGCTTGAGGTGAGTGAATTCAGGGCTGGTCAGCAGGCTGGCGCGGCGTGGCCGCGGAAAGTCCAGGTGCAGGTCTTCGATAAAGCGGCCAGGTCGCGGGCTCATTACCAGGATACGGTCGGCCAGGAACAGCGCCTCGTCGATATCGTGAGTGACGAACACCACGGTGGTGCGGATGCTTGCCCAGATATCCAGCAACAGCTCCTGCATGCGTGCGCGGGTTTGCGCATCCAGGGCACCGAAAGGTTCGTCCATCAGCAAAAGGCGCGGGCGGTTGATCAGCACCCGGGCAATCTCGGCCCGTTGCTGCATACCGCCGGACAGCTGGCTGGGCCAGCGCCCGGCAAAGTCGTCCAGCCCCACCAATCGCAGCATTTCACGAGCCTGCCGGCGGCGTTCGGCGCGGCCCTGGCCCTGCATCTTCAGGCCAAAGGCCACGTTGTCGAGCACGCTACGCCAGGGCAGCAAGGTGTGGTGCTGGAACACCATGCCACGCTGCGGTGACGGCCCGGCAACAGCCTGGCCGTCCACGCTCAGCTGGCCGCTGCTGGGCAGCAGGTGCCCGGCCAGGGCGCCGAGCAAGGTCGACTTGCCGCAACCGGAAGGGCCAAGGATGCAGACGAACTCGCCAGGCTCCACGGCAAAGTCCAGACGCTGCACCGCCTCGAATGCTTCGCTGCCGTGCCCCAGGCGAATCGACAGGCCTCGCCCGTCGATTCGCCCTGGTGCTGGTTGATAACTGTTCATCAGCTGGCCCTCCGCGCGCGGTACCAAGGCGTGGCCAACTCGCCAAGGCGCTTGACCAGGGCGCTGCTGCCCATACCCAGCACGCCGATCAGCAGCATGCCGACGATGATGTCCGGGTAGTTTTGCAAGGTGTAGGACTCCCAGGTGTAGTAGCCGATACCGAACTGCCCGGAAATCATCTCGGCGGTGACCAGGCAGAACCATGAGGTGCCCATGCCGATGGCCAGGCCCGTGACGATGCTCGGCAACGCTCCCGGCAACACCACTTCGCGCAGGATGGACCCACGCCCTGCACCGAGGCTGCGCGCCGATGCAACCAGGCGCGGGTCGACGGCCTCGACGCCGTGCACGGTGTTCAGCAGGATGGGGAACAACGCGCCAGTGAACGTTATGAATACCATCGACAGCTCCGACGACGGGAACATCAGGATCGCCAGCGGGATCCACGCCACCGCCGGAATCGGCCGCAGTACTTCCATTGGCGGCAGCAGGGTGTCCTCGGCCCATTTCGAGCGACCGATCAACAACCCCAGGGCCACGCCGGTCAGCGCCGCGGCGGCATAACCGGCAAACACCCGCGACAGGCTGCTGCCCAGGTGCGCCAGCAGCGTGCTGGAGGTCAACAACTGCCACGCAGCTTCCAGCACCGCCTTCGGTGTGGGGACATAGGTGAACGTCAGCAGCCCGAGGTCCAGCTTCGCGCTCGCCGCGACCTGCCAGAACAGCAGGCAGGCCAGCAGCGAAGCCAGGCGCACCGGCCAGCGCTTGAGGTTGCAGGTCATGTCGGTGCCTCCCGGTCAGCGCTGGGCGACCAGCTTCTGGTTGGCGCTGGCGAAGTCCAGCGCTTCACCGCCATGGGCCTTGGCATACTGCTCGGCCTGGTCCTTGAGCAGGAACGCCGCCAGTTCACCCTTGGCGTTGCGTACGAACCAGGCCTGGTTCGCCAGCAACTTGATCCCGCTGTCGGCGGCCTGGGCGTAGATGGCGCGGATGTCCTTGCCCTCCTGCTCCAGCTGGGCCAAGGCGCCAAGCGCGGCCTCCGGCGAAGCGTAGTGGCGGACCTTGCCTTCACCGCGTACCCAGATCTGCGCCAGGCGGCTGAAATCGGTAATCGGTTTGCCGGTCAGTGCGTCATTGGCCTTGAGTGGCTGCGGGTCGTAGTCCTTCAGCGCCTTGTCGTAGTCCAGGCCAGCCTCCTTGAAGGCCGCACGGATGTACTGGTCGTCGATGAACTTGTCGGTGTCGAGGCCGCGATCGGTCTTTTTAAGCAGCTTGAGCGTATCGATGGAAGTGGCGACCGCCTGACGGTATTCAGGCTTCCAGGTCAGGTCGCGCGTCTGCAGGCCGAGCGGGCCGTGGAACAGGTAATTGACCTCGGCCTCGATGCCGGTGACTTGCTCGATCAACTCGCTGTACTTCTCAGGCTCAGCAGCGATCAGCCGATCGGCTTCGAGACTGGCACGCAGGTAGGCGGTGACCACTTCCGGGTATTTCTTCGCATAACCGGCATCGACCAAGGCGCCATGGAAGGTCGGTGCGTTGGCCTGGGCGCCGTCATAGATCTTGCGAGCGAAGCCGCGGTTGGGGAACAGTTCGGCGAACGGCACGAAGTCGGCATGGGCCTCGATGCGGTTGCTACGCAGGGCGGAACCGGCGATTTCCGGCGCCTGGGCGATGATGCGCACATCCTTCTGCGGGTCCCAGCCCTGGGCTGCTACGGCACGCAGCAGCATGCCGTGGGCGGTGGATGCGAACGGCACGGAAATGGTCCTGCCCTTGAGTTCAGCCAACGATTGCACGCTGGACGCCGCAGGTACGACGATGCCGTTGCCGCTGCCGTGCACGCTGCCCGACAGCACGCTTACGAACAGGCTGCGCTTGCCGGCATCCAGGTGAGCAACGCCGTTGAACGAGCCAGGGAAGTCGGCCATGGCGCCGAAGTCGAGCTTGCCAGCGACCATTTCGTTGGTCAGTGGCGCACCGCTGGTGAAGTTCTTCCACTCCACCTGATACTTGGCATCCTTGTATTTGCCGTCATGCGGCAGGTACTTGTCCAGCAAGCCAAGCTCGCGTATCAGCAGGCCACCGGTGGCGCAATTGATGGTGGTGTCCTGGGTGCCGATGGCGATGCGGATGGTTTCGGCGCTGGCATTCAGGCCAGTGAGCGCCAGCGCGAGGCCGGCCACGGTTGCAACAAGGCGCATGGGTGTTTCCCCTCGAGTCGTTATAGGAATTGGGTCGTCTCCGCCCCCGGCCTGGGTGGTGGGAAACGAGGGGCACTGCAGGGGGGCGTCCGGTGGTGCGCCGGATGGCGGGATGAATCAGCGCAGCAGGTACGGAATGTCGACCTTCACCGCACCGGTGGGGCAGTCCTTTTCGCAGGGCATGCAGTACCAGCATTCGTCGAAGGCCATGTAGGCCTTTTGGGTGGCCGGGTTGATCGCCAGCAGGTCCATGGGGCAAACCTCGACGCAGACGGTGCAGCCTTTGTCGGCGATGCACTTGTCTTCGTCGATGGTGACGGGGGCACTGCTGCGGAAGAAGATTTCTTGCGGCTGGTAGGCCATTTCACGGAGTCCTCGGGGCCTTCATTGGCTCCCTTCTATCTAGAGGCTTGCACGTTTCCCTGTGGGAGCGGGTTTACCCGCGAAGAATCCAACACGGTGGATGGCACCGGCTTCGCCGGTGTTCGCGGGTAAACCCGCTCCCACAAGGTGAGGTGTCGCTTAGGCGGCATCGGCTTTGACACGCAACCGGTCATAAGCGGTCTGCTCTTCTGTATCCAGGGCGATCAGGTAGGGTTCGACGGCCTTCTTGAAGCTGGTCATTTCTCCGTGCTCGCCCTTTTTCAGATGGCAATGGCAGAACCACTCGCCATCGTTGCGCTCGGGGAAGTCCACACGGTGGTGGTACAACCCCCAGCGGCTTTCCTCGCGGAAAAGCGAGGCCCGCGCGGCCATCTCGGCGCAATCACGAATCACCGAAACTTCCATCGCACGCATCAATTCATGAGGGTTACTGGCCTTCATCTGGTCCAGGTCACGCTCGATCTCGGCAAAGCGCTCCAGGCCGATCTCCATCTTCCTGGTGACCTTCGGCGGCTGCAGGTAATCGTTGACCATGCGTCTGAGCTTGTACTCGACCTGCGCTGGGGGCAGGCCATGCTCACGGAGCAGCGGGGCGAACACCCGCGCGCGCTCGCGCTCGACCTGTTCGGCATCGACCTCGGCGAACTCGCGCCCGATCACGTAATGCGCAGCGTTCACACCGGCAAACCAGCCATAGGTGAAGGCCCCGAGCATGTAGTTGTGCGGCACCGCTGCCATATCGCCCGCGGCATACAGCCCTTTGACGCTGGTCTCGGCCTTTTCATTGACCCACACCCCCGACGCCGAATGCCCCGAGCAGAAACCGATCTCCGAGATATGCATCTCGACCATGTGCTGGCGATAATCGGTGCCACGCCCGGCGTGGAACTGGCCCCGGCTGGGGCGCTCGTTGCTGTGCAGGATCTGTTCGATGTTCTGGATGGTTTCCTCGGCCAGGTGATCGAGCTTGAGGAACACCGGGCCATTGCCGCCCTCGAGTTCCTGGTGGAACTCCCACATCATCTGGCCGCTCCAGTAGTCGCACTCGATAAAGCGCTCACCCTTGCTGTTGGCGGTATACCCACCCAGTGGGCCGGTGACGTAGGCGCAGGCCGGGCCGTTGTAGTCCTTGATCAGCGGGTTGATCTGGAAGCACTCGAGGTTGGCCAGCTCGGCACCTGCGTGGTACGCCATGGCATAGCCGTCACCGGCGTTGGTCGGGTTCTCGTAGGTGCCCATCAGGTAACCCGACGACGGCAAGCCCAGGCGCCCGGCCGCGCCGCAGGCAAGGATTACCGCCTTGGCCCGCACCACCCGAAACTCGCCGCTACGGCAATCGAAACCCAGCACGCCAGCGGCCGCGCCTTCACCATCGAGCAGCACACGGGTGCAGACCATACGGTTGCTGATCTCGACTCGGGCACGCTTGAGCTGACGGTAAAGAACCTTCTTGATGTCGTGGCCTTCGGGCATGGGCAGCACGTAGGCGCCCATGTGGTGAACCTTTTTCACCGCGTAGTCGCCGGTCTCGTCCTTCTCGAACTTCACGCCCCAGCGGTCGAGTTGCTCGATGGTTTCGAAGCTGTGGGTGGCGTAGGCATGCACCGTGGCCTGGTTGACGATACCGTCATTGGCCACGGTGATTTCCTTGGTGTACTGCTCGGGGGTGGCGTGGCCGGGGATGATCGCGTTGTTCAGGCCGTCCATGCCCATGCTGATGGCACCACTGCGCTTGACGTTGGCCTTGTCCAGCAGCAACACGCGCAGGCTTTTGTCCTGCTCCTTGGCCTTGATCGCCGCCATCGGCCCGGCGGTACCGCCACCGATAACGATGATGTCGTAATCCTGAGTCTGGATGCTCATGCCTTGCTCCCCTTCTGGCGGTCGATACGCAGGCGGTACTGGAAAGCATCGCCACGGTAGTAAAGGTGTTCGAAGTCCAGTGGCGTACCGTCAGCGGCATGGGTCAGGCGCTCGATACGCATGATCGGCGAACCTTCTTCAACATCCAGCGCCTGGGTCAGGTCGCTGTCGGCCAGCACCGCATCGATAGCCAGGTCGGCGTGGCCAAGGGCAATGCCGCAGTCGTTTTCCAGGAGCAGGAAAATGTCGCGGGTGACCAGGTCGGCCTTTTCCAGTTTTTCGCCGACGGCCTTGGGCAACCAGGTCAGCTCCAGCGACACCGGTTCGCGGTTGATCAACCGCACCCGGCGGATCTCGGTGACCAAGCTGCCCTCCTCGACCTGCAGCCGCGCGGCCACCAATGCATTGGCCGGCACATGGCGGAAGCTGCGCAGGCGGTTGATCACCTCGTAACCCATTTGCGTCATCGACTCGCCCAACCCTTGCAGGGTGCTGACGTTCTGGAATGCCTTGGGCTTGGCGACGAAGGTGCCCTTGCCATGAATCTTGAAAATCAGCCCCTCCTTCTGCAGGTCGCCCAATGCCTGGCGCACCGTGATGCGGCTGACGTCGAAGGCCTTGCCCAGCTCGCTTTCCGAAGGCATGCGGCTATGCGGTGGGTAAGTGCCGTCGAGGATGCGCTCGCGCAGCAATTCCTTGAGCTGGGTGTAAAGCGGTACCGGGGACAGGGGGAGCAGTTCGGCCATGGGGTCTCTTCGCTGATCGATGACTTGTTATAACAAGTTGTGACCAGAGGATAGAGGGCATATTAACTGCCATGGAAATACCGATATCGCATATGGATAGATGCGTTGGTGATTGCTGGCGTGGCCACTCTCGGCGAAAGGTAAAAACGGCTACAGATCAAGGCGATGGACGCCATCGGATCAGATGGGTATCATGCGTGCGCGTTGCACTCGTAGCTCAGCTGGATAGAGTACTGCCCTCCGAAGGCAGGGGTCGTGGGTTCGAATCCCGCCGAGTGCGCCATATCAAAAAGCCCTGGGCCTGTGCCCGGGGCTTTTTCGTTTGTGCGACATGTCGCGTTTCTGGCACTCCCGTACCACGGGTCATTGGTGTTAGCGTGGGCGTCTTCCCGTTTCCCGACGGGTTACCACAACAATGATTGGCGAAGGAATGCGCACAACCATGCACCTGAAAAAACTTACCGCCACCACCCTGCTGCTGGCCAGCATCGGCCTGTTCACCCTGCCGGCCCAGGCCAACCTTACCCAGCAGCAATCCGCAGCCATCGTCAAAGCCTTCGACGGCAGCGACCCAAGCGACTTCAAGCAGTTCCTCGGCAAACTCAAGGGCAACGACCTGGCCAAGGCCGACAACCTCGCGGCAACCCTCGATGCCTATCTGGCCGGCAAGCCACTGGCAGCCGAGCAACAGAACGAGATCAACCGCCTGCTCGGCCTGTATACCCGCATCAAGTATGGCAAGGCTGCCAGCGAAACCCTGCGTGAACTGGTGGCCATCCCCACCTTCAACGTCGAGGGTACGCCGCAGCACGAAAACCCCGAGTTCCTCCGGATCGCCGACAAGATCAAGGCCTTGGCCGACAGCTTCGGCCTGGCTTTCCGCAACATCGACAACCGGGTGTACGAGATTTCGCTGGGCAGCGGCAAGGAAGTGGTCGGCATCCATGCCCACGCCGACGTGGTACCGGTCAACCCGGACAACTGGAAGCTGGCCGATGGCACCCGCCTGGACCCGTTCAAGGTCACCCTGGTCGGCGACCGCATGTACGGCCGCGGCACCGAAGACGACAAGAACGGCATTGTCGTGGCGATGTACGCGCTGAAAGTGGCCAAGGACGAGAACCTGCCGCTGGCCCGGCAGTTCAAGCTGCTGATCGACACCACTGAAGAAACCAGCGGCGATGCCATCCCCTACTACTTCGAGCGCAACCCCACGCCTGACTACAACCTGGCACTCGATGGCGGCTACCCGGTGGTCATCGCCGAGAAAGGCTACGGCACGGTCATGGCCAGCTTCAGCAAGCGCCCGGCCAGTGGCAAGGGTGCCGAGATCGTCAACCTGACTGGCGGCCTGGCGACCAACCAGATCCCGACGACTTCGGTCGCGACGCTGCTCGCCGACAACCCGGCGAAGCTGGCCAGGCAGTTGGAAAAAGCCGGCGCCGATTACGTCAAGCGCAATGGCGGCGACTTCAGCATCGCTGCCAAGGCCGAGGGCAAGCAGGTGTTGCTCACCGTGACCGGTGTTTCCGCCCACTCCTCGGAGCCGGAGTCCGGGGTCAATCCGGTGGCGCGCATGCTCGGCTTCATCAACGGCCTGGGCCAGCAGGTGCCGCTCAAGCACAACCACTTCACCGACGCCGCCCGCTACGCCGCCGACAACTGGGGCCTGGACTACCTGGGCAACAAGCTCGGCGTGGCCTTCAAGGACCCGTTCATGGGCCCGCTGACCGCCTCGCTGACCTTTGTCGGGGTGGATGAAAAAGGCCTGAAACTGGCGGTGAACCTGCGCATTCCGAAAGGCAAGCCAATTGCCGCGATCAAGGACGAACTGGCCGACAAACTGGGCAAATGGACCCGGCAAAGCCACACCTCGGTGGCCTTCGACTACAGCCTGGACGAGCCGATGTTCCGCAACCCCGAGGGCGAATGGGTCAAGGCCTTGCTTGACGTGGCTACCGAGAACCTGGGCATGAAGCATGAGTTTGGTACTTCGGCGGGTGCGACCTCGGTGCATGACCTGCCTAACGGCGTGCAGTTTGGCCTGGCCATGCCCGATGTGAAGTACACCGGGCATAACGACAACGAGTTCAAGACTGTGGAGCAGTTCATGCTGGACTTGCAGGTGGTGAGCGAAATGGTGGCGCGGATCGGGCAGATGCCGAAACTCTGATTGACTGTACCGGCCTCTTCGCGGGCACGCCCGCTCCCACAGGAATTGCGCAGCCTGTGGGAGCGGGCGTGCCCGCGAAGAGGCCGGTACAGGCGACCGCTCATGACGTTTTTCAATCGACTCGATGCCGTTTCCTGCATTGCCGTGCAGAGCGCCGTGCCGGATGCTTTATTTACTCCGAGACAGTGCTTTTCCACCCGCAGAGGCCCGTATGAAGACCGTCGAACAAATCCTCAAGACCAAATCCCAGCACCAGACCGTGTACACCATCGGCCCGGATGACTCGGTACTCGACGCCCTGAAGCTGCTGGCGGAGAAAAACGTCGGTGCGCTACCGGTGGTCGAGGCCAACCAGGTGGTAGGTATCGTCAGTGAACGGGACTATGCGCGCAAACTGGTGCTCAAGGGCCGCTCGTCCGCCGCTACCCCCGTGCGCGAAATCATGAGTGCGCCGGTGGTTACCGTGGAGCCGAAGCAGAACCTGGAGTACTGCATGAACCTGATGACCAACCGCCACCTGCGCCACCTGCCGGTGGTCAGCAATGGCGAGTTGCTCGGTTTGCTGTCGATCGGCGACCTGGTCAAGGAAACCATCGCCGAACAGGCAAGCCTGATCATGAAACTGGAGCAGTACATCCGCGGTGAATGAAGCACCTCAATGGTAGGCGCGCTCCAGTTCGTCCAGTTGATGATCGAAGCTGCGCAGGCGCGCCGACCAGGTGTACACCAGTACTTCCAGGTCCCGGTTGAGCACGGCGGTATTGCCATGGCCGCTGCGGGTTGGCTCGCCCAGATCCAGTTGGTAGCGTTCACGAGCCATGGCCTGGGCCACGCTGGACAGGTCGCGGGCATTGGCCAGCCAATGGTGATGGTGGTCATGAATTTCGCGGTCGAGCAAGCGGCACTGGCGTTTCAGGGCATCCAGGCTCTGCTCCAGCGGTGTGCCCTTGAGCTCGCCCATGACCTCTTCGAAGGTGCGCCCCGAATGCCAGTAGCTGCCCCAGAAATAGCGGTCGAACACCGTTTCGACGCGGCGCAGCGCGACCTTGGTGTTCCAGATGGTCAGCAACGTTCGCCCCTGCACCACTTCGCGCTTGTTCAGGTGCAGTTGCTGCCAGGCGATCCAGGCCAGCGCCACCAGGGCAACCGCCACGGTGACAGCGGCAGCGGCATACAGGAAGTGCACTGCCTGGTTCATCTGTTGCGTTTGCCGAATGCCGTAGAAATAACTGGCCGTCAACGTGCCCAGGATCGTCACGGAGCACCAGAAACCCGGTGCGTAGGGATCTTTCATCGCGCTATCCCCTTGTTGTTTTCCTGAGCATAGCAACGGCCAATCACTCGTCAGGCACCACTCGGCGCTTTATTTTTTGCGTAGGTGCAGCGCCTCGTTCAGTTGGTCGATCATCGGAATCCAGTCGTCATCGGCGATGTACTTCTCTTTCAGGAAATCGCGCTGGGAAGCGTTCCAGAAAGGCGCATCAACCAGCTTTATATCGTCATCGAGCGGCGAATGGGTGGTGATGAAACGGTCAATATCGACCGGATCGTCAGACAGCCCCAGCTGTTTGAAAATCTCGGACAAAGGATGAATCGGCTTTTCCATGGTTCCTCCTCGTCGCCAGACCGGTCGTCGACGATGCCGGCCCGGCATGGGTTGAGAGCATCAGCTGAGCTCGCGCACTTCGGCGCGCGGCACCAGCTTCAGGTATTGCTCCATGCTCATGTGGATCAGATGATCGTGATCACCCGCCTCCAGATAGACATCGCCCTGGCGGGTAAGACTCGAATCAAGCAGCATCTTTATCTGGTAGGCATCACCCAGCGCCGGCACGGCACCGCGCTCGCAGTCGCCGAACAGGCTCGGCAGGCCACTTTCACGGGTCAGTTGCCAGGCCCCGGACATGCGCACCTTGGTCATGTCCAGATGCCGGTTGGCCGGTAGCACGGCCATGATGTAGTTGCCATGACGGTCATCGAGCATCACCGACTTGGCGACCCGCTCGGCGGGCACGCCGGCCGTGCGGGCCGACTCCAGGCTGGTGGCCGAATGTGGGTGGGGAATGATGTCGTAGTCGCAGTTGGCCTTGTCCAGGCGATCCTGCAGGGTCTTTGCCATACGCATGATGCACCTCCGGTTTCGTCCCCCAATCTCCAATTTTAGGCCGGGTACCAGCAGGCAGGGCTAAACTTGTGCAATAGAGGCAATCGAGGTGACGACAGGTGATCGCCCGCTGCTGGCGCTGGCTGTTGCTGCTGTTGCTGCTTGGCATCACGCCAGGCGGCCAGGCAGCGCCCGCTGCGGTCTGGGTGCTGGGCATCGATGACGCTATCGGCCCAGCCAGCGCCGACTACCTGGTACGCAGCCTCGACCAGGCCCAGGCGCAGGGCGCCCAACTGGTGGTTATCCGCATGGACACCCCGGGCGGGCTGGACAGCGCCATGC
Source organism: Pseudomonas sp. B19(2017) (assembly GCF_002113165.1). Taxonomy (NCBI): domain Bacteria; kingdom Pseudomonadati; phylum Pseudomonadota; class Gammaproteobacteria; order Pseudomonadales; family Pseudomonadaceae; genus Pseudomonas; species Pseudomonas sp. B19(2017). Next base: position 37,165 of record NZ_NEJR01000015.1, on the reverse strand, counting down.
GCCAGATGATCAAGGCGATTCTCGCCAGCCCCGTGCCGGTCGCCACTTTCGTCGCCCCCAGCGGTGCCCGCGCCGCCAGCGCCGGCACCTATATCCTTTATGCCAGCCATGTCGCGGCCATGGCGCCCGGTACCAACCTGGGTGCCGCCACACCCGTGCAGATCGGCGCCCCGCCAGGCATGCCCAAGGACGACAAGGCCAAAGGCAGCGATGACGAAACCCTCGCGCGCAAGCAGGTCAATGATGCAGCGGCGTACATTCGTGGCCTGGCGCAACTGCGCGGGCGCAATGCCGATTGGGCGGAGAAGGCCGTGCGCGAGGCGGTCAGCCTGTCTGCCAGCGAGGCCTTGCGGCTGAACGTGATCGACCAGGTGGCCGATGACCTGCCCGACCTGCTGCGCAAACTCGATGGCAAGACGCTGACCGTCGCTGGCCAGCCCCGGCTGTTGCAAACCGCCGGCGCCAGCCTGGTCGAGCACCTGCCGGACTGGCGCACACGGGTGCTGGCGGTGATAACCAACCCCAGCGTGGCACTGATCCTGATCATGATCGGCGTGTACGGCTTGCTGTTCGAGTTCATGAACCCGGGCTCGACGCTCGGCGGCGTGGTCGGCGGCATCTGCCTGCTGCTGGCGCTGTATGCCCTGCAACTGTTGCCGGTGAGCTTCGCCGGGGTGGCGCTGATATTGCTCGGCATCGCTTTCATGATCGCCGAAGCCTTCCTGCCCAGTTTCGGCGTGGTCGGCTTTGGCGGCATCGTCGCCTTCGTTGTCGGCGCGCTGATCCTGATCGACACCGACGCCCCTGGTTTCGGCATCCCGCTGGCCCTGATCGGCACCCTGGCGGTGCTTTCGGCACTGCTGATTGGCGGTGTGCTGGGCATGGCCCTCAAGGCCCGCCGACGGGCGCTGGTCAGCGGTGACGCCGGCCTCGTCGGCAGCCTGGTCACCGTCACCCAGGTGATGACGGGTAACCCGTTCTGTGGCTTTGTGCTGGCCCAGGGCGAGCAATGGCAGGCGCAGTGTGCAACGCCACTGCAAGCGGGCCAGAACGTGCGGGTGACCGCGCGCCATGGCGTCATGCTGGAAGTGAGCGCCGCCGCGCCCGCGGCGCAAGGAGAATGACCATGTTCATGCAATTGGGCTTCGGCGCGGTACTGATCGTGCTGGCGATGCTGTTGCTGTCGGCATTCCGCATCCTGCGCGAATACGAGCGCGGCGTGGTGTTCCAGCTGGGGCGCTTCTGGCAGGTGAAGGGGCCGGGGCTGATCCTGTTGATCCCGGTGATCCAGCAAATGGTACGGGTCGACCTGCGCACCGTGGTGCTGGATGTACCACCGCAGGATGTGATCACCCGCGACAACGTCTCGGTCAAGGTCAACGCCGTGGTCTACTTTCGCGTGCTCGATCCGCAGAAGGCAATCATCCAGGTCGAGGACTTTCTCGTGGCAACCAGCCAGCTGGCACAGACCACTCTGCGTGCGGTGCTCGGCAAACACGAACTGGATGAACTGCTGGCCGAACGCGAGCAGTTGAACTCGGACATTCGCCAGGTGCTGGACGCACAGACCGATGCCTGGGGCATCAAGGTGGCCAACGTCGAGATCAAGCACGTCGACCTCAACGAATCGATGGTGCGCGCCATTGCCCGCCAGGCCGAGGCCGAGCGTGAACGGCGGGCCAAGGTGATCCATGCCGAGGGCGAGTTGCAGGCATCGGAGAAGCTGATGCAGGCGGCGCAAATGCTGAGCAAGGAGCCGGGGGCGATGCAGCTGCGCTACATGCAGACGCTGGGGACGATTGCCGGGGACAAGAGCTCGACTATCGTCTTTCCGCTGCCGGTGGATTTGCTCAAGGGATTGGTGGACAAACAGAAATAGCGGTGGCCCATTCGCGGGCTTGCCCGCTCCCACAGGTGCTCTACAGCCACGAGGGCGGCGCAGTACCTGTGGGAGCGGGCAAGCCCGCGAATGGCCTGTATGCGGTCTATCAGACTGGCGCGCGGCGCAGGGTCGCCAGGAAGGTGGCCGCACCAATGAACAACCCGGCGAACGTCCGGTTCAAACGCTTCTGCTGCCTGGGCGTACGCAGCAAGCGCAACACCCGCGCTGCCAACCCGGTGTAGCCCGCCATCACCAGCATGTCCACGGCAACCATGGTCACGGTGATCGCCACATACTGCGGCAACAGCGGTTCATGCGGGTTGATGAACTGCGGCAGCACCGCCAGCATGAACACCAGCGCCTTGGGGTTGCTGACGTTGACCAGGAAGCCACGGAACACCAGGCTCAGCGGTTTGCCGATCGGGCGCACGGCGGATTCATCGCTCATGTCCATGGGCAAGGCACGCCACTGCTTGTAGGCCAGGTAGATGAGGTAGGCGACACCGAACCATTTGATGACCTGGAAGGCCGTGGCCGAGGCGGCCAGGATGGCGCCGACGCCGGCGGCGATGATGGCGATCTGCACGATCAGGCCCAGCTGCAGGCCCAGGGCGTTCCAGTAACCACGCCAGAAGCCGTATTGCAGGCCGCTGGACATCGAGGCAATCGCCCCGGCACCGGGTGAAAGGCTGATCACCCAACAGGCGGCAAAGAAGCCCAACCACACTTCCATCGACATCACACACCTCGCTCGAACATATGCTGCAAAACGTTAAGCTAAGGTGTTGGTGAAAAAATAACCAGAAGATTTTGAAGAATTTGCTGCTTGTACCGGCCTCTTCGCGGGCAAGCCCGCTCCCACAGGTATTGCGCAGCCCTTTAGGGTAGCGCAATACCTGGCCCTTTCAGGACAGCGCCTCGAGCTCGGCCTGCATGCTCTCGAGGGTTTCCAGGGCTTCCATCCAGGCCTCTTCCAGTTCGCCTTCGCGCTGCTTCAGCTTGGTCTGGCGCGCCAGCAGGTCACGCAATTCGTCCTTGCGCGACGCCTCGTAGAGGCCACCATCACCCAACGCAGTCTCGATCTCGGCCAGTTGCACGTGCACCTGGCTGAGCTCGGCTTCCAGCTTGTCGGCAGCCTTCTTGTGCGGGGCCAGTTGCTGGCGCAAGGCTGCGGCAGCCTGGCGCTGGGCTTTCTTGTCGGTCTTGTCCGGGTTGACCGGGGCGCTACTGGCCGGCGCGCTGCGCTGGCGGTACTCGACCAGCCAGCGGCTGTAGTCGTCCAGGTCACCATCGAAGACGTCGACCTTGCCGTCAGCTACCAGCAGGAAGTCGTCGGTGGTGCTCTTGAGCAGGTGACGGTCGTGCGACACCACCACCACGGCACCGGCAAACTCCTGCAGAGCCATGGTCAGCGCCAGGCGCATTTCCAGGTCGAGGTGGTTGGTCGGTTCGTCGAGCAGCAGCAGGTTCGGCCGCTCCCAAGCGATCAGCGCCAGCGCCAGGCGGGCTTTTTCACCCCCGGAGAAGTTCACCACCGGCTCGTCGACGCGGTCGCCATGGAAGTCGAAACCACCCAGGAAATCGCGCAGGGTCTGCTCGCGCTCGGTGGGGGCGATGCGCTGCAGGTGCAGCAACGGGCTGGCCTTGTCGTCCAGCGAGTCCAGCTGGTGCTGGGCAAAGTAGCCCACCGCCAGGTTCTCGCCACGCACCAGGCGACCCGACAGCGGCTCGAGCTCGCCGGCGAGGTTCTTGATCAGGGTCGACTTGCCGGCACCGTTGGGACCGAGCAGGCCAATGCGCGCACCCGGGGTGAGCTGCAGCTTGACCTTGTCGAGGATCGCCTTGTCACCATAGCCCAGGCGGCCTTCGGACAGGCTCAGCAGCGGGCTGGAGATTTTCTGCGACTCGCGGAAGACGAAGTCGAACGGCGAATCGACATGCGCCGCCGACAGCTCCTCCATGCGCTCCAGGGCCTTGATCCGGCTCTGTGCCTGGCGGGCCTTGGTGGCCTGGGCCTTGAAGCGGGCGATGTACTTTTCCATGTGCGCACGCTGGGCCTGTTGCTTCTCGTAGGCCTGCTGCTGTTGCGCAAGGCGCTCGGCACGGGTGCGCTCGAAGGCGGTATAGCCGCCCTTGTACAGGTTCAGCTTGCGTTGCTCGACGTGCAGCACATGGTCGACCACTGCGTCGAGGAAGTCGCGGTCATGGGAGATCAGCAACAATGTGCCGGGGTAACCCTTCAGCCAGTCCTCCAGCCACAGGATAGCGTCCAGGTCCAGGTGGTTGGTGGGCTCGTCAAGCAGCAGCAGGTCGGACGGGCACATCAAGGCCTGGGCCAGGTTCAGGCGCATCCGCCAGCCACCGGAGAAGTCGCCGACGCGGCGGTCCATCTGCTCGTTGGTGAAGCCCAGCCCGGCCAGCAACTTGCGGGCGCGGGCGTCGGCGGTATAGCCGTCGGCGCTATCCAGCTCAATGTGCAGGCGCGCCAGGGCTGTACCGTCGTGGGCCTGCTCGGCCGCGGCCAGATCGGCCTGGACCTTGCGCAAGCGCACGTCGCCGTCGAGCACATAGTCCACGGCCAGGCGGTCGAGGGTATCGACCTCCTGGCGCATGTGGGCGATGCGCCAGTCACCCGGTAGCTGGCAATCGCCGGCATCGGGCGACAGCTCACCGCGCAGCAAGGCGAACAGGCTGGATTTTCCGGCGCCGTTGGCGCCGATCAGGCCGGCCTTGTGACCGGTGTGCAGGGTCATCTCGGCGCCTTCTAGCAAGCGCTGCGGCCCACGCTGTAAAGTGAGGTTGGATAGTCTGATCATGATGGTCGCGGAGTCTACCAGCTTCCTCGGCCCATAGCGCGAGTGGAACCATGCACACCGACCTGTGGAATCACGCCCTGGCCCTGTATGCCAGGCCCGGCGTAGAAGCGGCCTGCCTCGCCCTGCAGGCGCAAGGTGGCGATGTCTGCCTGCTGCTGTGTGCAACCTGGCTACAGGCGCGTGGCGTGGCTGTGCGGGACGAGCGCGTACAGGTACTGCGCGAGGTTGCCGGGCCCTGGCAGCGCGAAGTGGTCAACCCATTACGTAGCTTGCGCCAACAGTGGCGAGCAGCAGCGCAAAGTGATGCGCAACTGGCGGTGCTGCGTGAGCAGGTGAAGGGGTTGGAATTACTGGCCGAGAAAGCTTTGCTGGAACGTTTGCAAGAGCGCTCGCGACAGTGGCCAGCGGGCGTCCATGAGTGCACGGACGACTGGCTGGCCCGGCTGGCGCCGGACCAGGCCCGCCACCACGACGCGCTGGTTTGTTTGCGCGTCGCGGCGGCAGCGCTTCAGGACGCCGAAGACGGTGCCTGAGCCGGGGTGCTGACGGGTGCCGATGGTGCTACCGAAGCTGCCGGGGTGGCCGAGTTGGTCGCGGTGACCGGGGTGCTGGCAGCAGGCGTGGCCGGTTTGGTTTCGGCTGGCTTGCTGGCAACAGGCTTGGCTGCAGCGGGTTTGGTGGCCCCACGGGCGGGAGCCTTGGCGGCCGCTGGTTTCGCGGCAGGCTTGGCAGCAGCGGCTTTGGCTGGCGCTTTTGCCGCCGCTGGCTTGGCTGCAGGTTTGGCAGCAGCAGTGGCTTTGGCAGCTGGCTTGGCTGCAGGCTTCGCAGCAGCAGTGGCTTTGGCGGCAGGTTTGGCGGCAGCGGTGGCCTTGGCAGCCGGCTTGGCTGCAGGTTTGGCAGCAGCGGTGGCCTTGGCAGCCGGCTTGGCTGCAGGTTTGGCAGCAGCGGTGGCCTTGGCAGCCGGCTTGGCTGCAGGCTTGGCAGCAGCAGTGGCCTTGGCAGCCGGCTTGGCTGCAGGTTTGGCAGCAGCGGTGGCCTTGGCAGCCGGCTTGGCTGCAGGCTTGGCAGCAGCAGTGGCTTTGGCAGCCGGCTTGGCTGCAGGTTTGGCAGCAGCGGTGGCCTTGGCAGCCGGCTTGGCTGCAGGTTTTGCAGCAGCGGTGGCTTTGGCGGCGGGCTTGGCCGCAGCAGCCCTGGTGGCGGGTTTGACGGCTGCCGGTTTGGTGGTCTTGGCAGCACGTTGATCAAGCGCCTTGGCTGCGGCTTCGCGAACCTTGCCTACACCCTGGGCCAGCTTGAGGCTGTCCTGCGCATCGCGCTTGAGTTGCTGGATATAAGAACGGGTCTGGGTTTGACGTTCCTTGAGGGAATCGAGCAACTCTTCAAGTTCGCCAATGACTTTTTGCGCCTTGGTCTGCGCCTTGGCTTTACCTGCCTTGGCCGCGTCTTGCAGTTTCAGGCGACCGTTGTGCAGTTTTTCCTGGGCCTTGCCACGCTGCTTTTCCAACTTGGCCAGCAGTTTTTCCGCATCAGCCAGCGCTTGCGAGCAGGCATCCTCCAAGTGTTCGAGCAAGCTGCCCGAAAGTTGCTGGAGCAGGTGTAACGGCGTACTTACTGGCTTCTTTTTAGCCGACATGGTTTACCTCCTGGCTGACGAGATTGCGGCTCATACTATGCTTCTGCTGCTACCGCCGCTAGGGCATGTTGACAGTATTGTTTACGCCGCGTTGCATGCCTGGGCAAAGTTGTTATCTTGCAGCTCCGAGCAAGTGTAGTTGCTGAATAAATCATTGCTGATATTTGGCAGTTATCTGTACCGGCCCTATCGCCCACAACCTTCTCCATGTCGGCACAATTGTCTGCCTGTACTGGCCTCATCGCCGGCAAGCCAGCTCCCACAGCTACTGCACAGGCCTTGAAGGCAGCGCGATCGAGGTGGAAGCTGGCTTGCCGGCGATAGGGCCAGTACTGGTTGATACAAAACAGAAGTCTGTCGAAACACTGGCATACTTCCCCGCTCACTGGCGCAGGAACTGACCATGCCTCGATATCTTGTTTTCGGTTTATGCCTGCTGGCACCCCTCGCCCTGGCCGACAGCGACGAACATGACCTTGCCTACAGCCTAGGTGCCAGCCTGGGTGAGCGGCTACGCCAGGAGATGCCGGGCCTGCAACTGGATGCGCTGGTCGAAGGCCTGCGCCAGTCCTACCAGGGGCAACCGCTGAAACTCGACAAGGCACGCATGCAGGCCGTGCTCCAGCAGCATGAAACGCAGGAAGGCGATGCCGCCATGCAGAAGCTGCAGGCTGCCGAAACACGCTTCATGGCCAACGAGCGTGGTCGTTATGGTGTGCACGAACTACCGGAGGGTGTGCTCTACAGCGAACTGCAAGCAGGTACGGGCGCGCAGCCCAAGGCCGGTGGCAAGGTGCAGGTGCGTTATGTAGGCAGGCTGCCAGACGGCTCGGTGTTCGACCAGAACCAGACGCCCCAGTGGTTCAGCCTGGATTCGGTGATCGAAGGGTGGCAGGTGGCCTTGCCAAACATGCACGCTGGCGCCAAATGGCGCCTGGTGATCCCGTCGGCACAAGCCTATGGCGCCGAGGGTGCAGGTGACCTGATCGCACCCTACACACCCTTGGTGTTCGAGATCGAGCTGCTGGCGGTTGGCGACTGACGCCAATACTCAGGCCTGGACCGCGCCTTCTTCCTTGTGCGCGTTGTGCAACACTTCGATCAGGCAGTCTTCCAGTTCGAAGCGCTCGTGCAGCAGGCCACCCAGCTTGCCCAGCTTTTCGGCAAAGCGTTGGGTGTCCTTGCACTCACCCTTGGCGCAATGGTCATTGAAGGCCAGTGCGATCTGGGTACTGTCGTTGATCCGTGGGTTGATCTCTTCGGCGAGTTTCAGCGCCTTCTCGTCTCCGAAGGCCTTTGCTTCACTGACCAGCTGCTCGCAGACTTCGAAATGCCACGCCGAAACGTAGTCGACGAGGAGCGCGCAAAACTCCCCGTTCGTATCCTTGTCGGCAAAGGCCGGCTTGGCGTCGCGCAGTGCGCGAAAAGCCTGCACCAGTTCCTGGCGCTCCTCCAGCCAGCGGTCGATCAGCTTGTGAACCCCACCCCAGCGTTCCTGAGCGTTCTGACAACTATCGAGCATGGCGATCTCTTCCCTTCTGGGTAGATGCCGCTGCACCTCGCACCACGACCGTGCAGCACAAAGGTGACATCAGCAGACGGCATCGAGCAGTTGTGTTTTCGGTATGCGTGCTGGGAGATTATTCCCGCGCGGTCTGGCCTTCAAGGTACGCAGCGGACAAAGTTCATACAAGTGTTTAATACCCTGTTACACGGCCATTGGTCGCACCAATGGCGCAACCTTGCGCCAGGTCATGTTCTCGCCAGGCTGCGGAAACGATACGCCAGCAGGCAACTCAAGGGCAGCGCCGCCAGCAGCAGGAAGGCCAGCAGGCTCCACTCGGGCAGGGTCAGGTCAAGAAAGCTCCAGGTCAGCGCGTTGCAATCCGGGCCGCCGAGCAACAGTTGCCGAACCGCCTCGCCCCAGGACTGCTCGAACAGACGCCCGATCGGCATTGGGCAGACAGGAATGGCCCCGTCATCCCCTTGCAACCAGACATGTCGCGCTGCCAGCAACGCCCCGGCAGCCGAACAGGCCAGCGTCACCCGCGCGTAACAGCGAATGCCCGCCGTACCCGGCGCCTGCAGCACTGCCGTCAGGCACAGCAGCGCGTATATGCCCAGCAACAACCGCTGGCTGAAACACAACGGGCATGGCACCAGGCCGAGGGCGTTTTCCAGGTGCAAGGACGCAGCCAGTACCGCCAGTGCAGCGAGGCAGGCAGGTAGGAAAAAGGTGCGCAAACGGGCCGGCAGCATGGGCGGTGAAGGTCCCGGGATAATGGAAGTGACTTGAAACGGTAGAGGAAAGACACGCTTTGTTTCAAGGCGCGACAGCAACGACAAGGCGCTGAATCGCGAAGGAAATTTCCAGCCATTCGGTAGGAAACATCTGAAGAAATGGACTGCAGATCTAACTTACGTCGGTGGACAAGTTACCCGCCCCCGGAGCCCGCACCTTGGCACGGGCCCGAGGGTAGGTCAGGCGCGCACGCCTTCTGGCAAAGGCAGGGCTAGCAGGCGCTCGTCCAGCAGACCGAGGCCCTCCTGGAACAGCTGGTTGCTGCGTTCGGTCTCGCCAAGGCTGGCGAGCAGGCGTGCCAGCTCGGCGCAGGCCTCGGGGTTGCGCTCCATGCGCAGGCTGCTTTCCAGGTAGTCGCGCGCCTTGCCCCACAGGCGGTTCTGCAGGCTAAGGCGGCCCAGGGTAAGCAGCAGGCTGGCATCTTGCGGGTGGGCCTTGAGCCAACCTTCGGCAGTTTGCAGCTGGCGCGCCGGGTCATCGCCACGCACCAGGCCGTACAGGCGGGCCAGGTGGCTTTCGTAGTCACGCTTGAGGGCGGTGCGCAGCACCTGTTCGGCTTCGCTCTGGGCCCCTACCTGGCGCAACTGTTCGGCATAGGCCAGCACCAGCTGTGGCTCCTGGCGCTGAGCCGCAGTCAGTTGTTGCCAGGCGCGCTCCAGGGCCTGACGGGCGCTTTGCGCGTCTTCGCCACGGGTGGTGGCCAGGCTCAGGTTCTGGCCCCAGGCACGTTGCTCCAGGGCAGCCAGCTCGGCGGCCGGCAGCACCTTGCCTTTGCGCAGGTCGGGCAGCAGGCGGATCAGTGCCGACCAGTCGCCGCGCTCCAGGTGCAGCCGCTGCAGCAGGCGCAGCACCTGACTGTTGTGCGGGTGGCGCTCCTGCATGGCCAGCAGGGTCTCCAGCGCGCCATCGCTTTCGCCACGGTCCATCTGCAACTGCGCATGGGTCAGGGCGATTGCCAGTTCCGCTTGCGGCTGGCGCTCCAGGGCACGCTCCAGCAGGTTGTCACTGTCTTCGGTCCGGCCTTGCTCGTTGGCTGCACGCGCAGCACCGAGGTAGTACAGCAACGGCTGGCGCTCGGCCTCTGCGGCACGGTGCAGGTGGCGCTGGGCACTGGCCCAACGGCCCTCGGCGAGGTCCAGCTGGCCCTGCTCGATGGCCAGGCGCACGCGCCGGCTGCGATTACGCCGCGACCACGGGTTGACCACGCCGCTGGAAGTCAGCACCAGCCCAACCAGGTAGCGCACCAGCCACAGCAGCAGCAGCACGGCCAGCAAGCCGGCCAGGGCCGCCCACAGCCCCGACTGGTAGCGGAAGCTGCCATAGGAAATCAGTACGTAGCCGCTGTGTTTGGCAACCGCGATACCCAGTGCTGCGGCGACCACGATCGCCAGCACGGCCAGCAGGTAGACACGCTTCATGGCTTGCCCCCTTCAGCCTCGGCCGGCAGGTGGCGGCGCTGGATATAGGCCTGCACTGCCGCCAGGCTTTCGCTGAGGTCAGGGGTAACCACCGACACCGGTTGTTCGGCCAGCGCATTGAGGCTGTCCAGCATGGCCTTGCTTTGCGGGTTGTCGGCGTTGAAGTTGGCCAGCAGCACGCTACGGGCGTCGTCCAGCGCCTGGGTGTAGACCTTGCTATCGCCATTGAGCGCAGCCCACTGGGCCTGCTCGATGGTCAGGCTCAGGGCCAGGCGCAGCTGGTTCAGTTGCTGCCCGGCCAGCAGCGGCCGCACGTTGTCATCGGCGTTGAAGTCGATCTGGAAGTACTTGGAGATCTCGGCCCACCACTGCGACAGGCGACTGGCGCCATCACCATCGGCGGTCAGGGCGCCCAGGGCATCGGCATTGGTGTCGAATTCCGGCGACTGGGCGCTGAGTTGCTGCACCAGTTCGCGCTGGGCGGCCAGTTTCAGGAACAGACCGGTACGGTCCGGTTGCTGGGTGCTGTTGAGCGTGGCCAGGCTGCGCGCCAGCTGCTCACGGGCGGCGAAGGCACCCGGGTCGCTCTGCTCGCGCAGGATCTCGTCGGCACCCTCGACCAAGGCCTTGGCACTGGTGATGTCCTGTAGCGCAGACAGACGCAGGGTGGCCAGGCGCAGCAAGTGCTCGGCCTCGGCCAGGCGCCATTCTTTGCGGCTTTCGCCCAGCACGGTTTCCAGGCGCTGGCTGAGGCGTTGCTGGTCGCCTTGCAGCTGTGCCACCAGGCGGCGGCGGTCTTCCAGCTCGCTGGCCGCCGGCAGGCTGGCCAGTTGCGCGCTGATCTGCTGCTCACGCTGCTGCAGGGCCTCGGCGCGCTGGTTCAGTGCCTCGATGTGCTGGCCCTGGTTGAATTCGCTGCCTTGCAGCTGACGCACCTGCCAGACACCCCAGCCACCTACCGCCACTCCGGCCGCGCCCAACAGCAGGGCCAGTGTTGCCAGGCCACTGCCGGAGCGCTTGGCAGGTGGGGCGGTGACGGGTTCCGCCGGCGCCTGTGCCGACGGCTGATCGTTATTGGACAAGACAGTCTCGCTCACGTATCCATCCTTTGCATGGGGGCGCATCGCGTTCAGCTTAGCGCCTTAAGAGGCAGGTGCAGCGCTGCGCTGCACGGCTGCCAGCAAGGCCGTGGCACTGGCGCCACGACAATCCACAACCTGTTGGGCCCCGGCGGCCCTGGCCTGTTCAGCGACCCGCGGGCTGGGCACGAACAGCGGCAGGCGCGCCAGCTGCGGCCAATCGGCACCGGCCATTTGCTGCAAGTGTTCAAAACCCTGCCCACTGCTGACCACCAGGCCATTGAGGCGTTCCGCTTCGATGCGGCGCATCAGGGTGCCCGCCGGGTAAGCCGGCAGGCAGCGACGATACAGTTCCAGATAATCGACACTAGCACCTTGCTCTGCAAGACGCTCTGCCAGCAGTTCGCGACCTCCAACGCCACGAACGATCAAGATTCGTGGCGCCGGCACGGCAACTGCCTGGCGCAGGGCCGGCAGCGCCAGCAACGCTTCGCTGTCATCGCCACGTGGCGGCACGCTCACCGCCAGACCCGCCCCCTGCAGCACGGCGGCGGTCGCTTCGCCCACAGTGAACCAGCCTTGCACGGGGGGCTGCAGGTCGGCATCGGTCAGTTGCTCAAGCAACAACCGGGCAGCCGGCTTGCTGACCACGATGATCGCCTGGTAGCCCTGCAGGCCCTCCAGCACTCGGCGCTGCCGGTTATCCACAGCGACGGGCTCGATCGCCAGCAGCGGTAGACAACTGCTGGCCACCCCTGCCGCCGCCAGGCTTTGCGCCAGTGCCGCACAGTCCTCGGCAGGCCGGGTCAGCAACAGGCGCCATGAGCTCACGGGTGGCCGGCCTCGCCGTAGACTTCCTTGAGGATGGCCTCGGCGCCCTGCCCCAGCAGATCCTCGGCCACCTGCACGCCCAAGGTTTCGGCGGCAGTACGTGGCGCGCGGGCAGCGGCCACCAGCAGGGTGCCGCCGCTGGGCTGGCCAACCAGGCCACGCAGCCACAACTGGTCACCTTCCAGCACCGCATAGCAGGCAATCGGTACCTGGCAGCCGCCATTCAGGCGTTTGTTCAGGGCGCGTTCGGCCACTACCCGGTCGGCGGTATCGGCATGATGCAGCGGCGCCAGCAGCGCGTGGATTTCCTGGTCGGCGCTACGGCACTCGATGCCCACCGCGCCCTGGCCGCCAGCCGGCAGGCTGTCATCGACGCTGATGGTGGAGGTGATGCGGTTTTCGAAGCCCAGACGGATCAGGCCAGCGGCGGCGAGGATAATGGCGTCGTACTCACCGGCATCCAGCTTGGCCAGGCGCGTGTTGACGTTGCCACGCAGGAAGCGGATTTGCAGGTCCGGGCGACGCGCCAGCAACTGGGCCTGGCGACGCAGGCTGGAGGTACCGACGATGCTGCCGGCCGGCAGCGCGTCGAGGCTGGCGAAACGGTTGGAGACGAAGGCATCGCGCGGGTCTTCGCGCTCGCAGATGCAGTACAGGCCCAGGCCTTCGGGGAAGTCCATGGGCACGTCCTTCATCGAATGCACGGCGATGTCGGCTTCATTGTCCAGCAGGGCAGTTTCCAGTTCCTTGACGAACAGGCCCTTGCCGCCAATTTTCGCCAGTGGCGCGTCGAGCAGCTTGTCACCACGGCTGACCATGGGCACCAGGGTCACCAGCAGACCGGGGTGGGCCTGCTCGAGGCGGGCTTTGACGTATTCGGCCTGCCACAAGGCCAAGGCACTTTTACGGGTGGCAATGCGGATTTCGCGAGTGGACATGAAACGCCCCGATCCAGAGAAATGCTGTCGATGATAACAGCATCGCCGGTATCGCTAGCAGATGTGGATCAGGATCCTGTACCTACCTGTACCGACACAATCGCCGGCAAGCCACACAGGGGCCGTGCAAGGCTCAAGGCTGACACTATACCTGTAGGAGCTGGCTTGCCGGCGATTGGGCCGGTACAGGCTCAGAGGGTCTGCATCATCTTGCGCACACCGGCCACATGGCGTCGGCTGACGGTCAGGGCGTCGCCGTCAAGGCCTTTCAGGTACAGCTGAAAATGCCCCAGCGGCGTGCGCTGCAGGCGTTCGATACGCTCACGGGCGACCAGCGCGTTGCGGTGGATACGCACGAAGCGTTCGCCGAACTCGTCTTCCAGGGCCTTGAGCGGCTCGTCGAGCAGCACCTCCCCGGCCTCGTGGCGCAAGGTCACGTACTTGTGGTCGGCAATGAAGTAGATCACCTGGGGCAAAGGGATCAGCTCGATGCCTTTGCGCGTGCGGGCGCTGATGTGACTACGCGGGCCGCCACCTTCATTGGCCGGCCGGGTGAGCGCCGCCAACTGGGCGCGGTTGGGCCTTTCAGCCTTGCGCAAGGCATCGCGCAAGGCCTGGGCCTGGAAAGGTTTGGTCACATGGCTGAGGGTACTGTCCTTGAAAGCCTCTGCACCGTATTCGTCGTCCCCGGTGCAAAACACCACCGCCGGCGGCGCCTCGCGCTCGCACAGGCGAGCAGCAACCTGCAGGCCGTCCAGGCCTGGCATGCCGATGTCCAGCAGGACCACATCGGGCTTGAGGCTTTCGATCAGCGCCAAGGCCTCCTCGCCGTTGGTGGCGCTAGGCTCCAGCACGGTGTAACCCTCCAGTTCGCCGAGCAGCCGGCTGAGGCGCTCACGGCCTTGGGGTTCGTCATCAACGATCAGGACATTCATAATTGCGCTGGATTCCTGAATGAGTCTCGCACAGGTATAGCGTAGACAGGTATGGTTCGAGCGACACAAAGGTCACGCTCTAGACCGGTGCGATGGCCAAAGATTCACTCGGCCGGCAGATTCACTGCCAGTCCTCTGTCCAACTGTAGACGGTCCGTGGAACACTGCCGTTCATTCCTGCAAATCCTTCTCTGTCGTTTTCCGCGCATTTCTCTCGACCAGCGCCCTGCGGCGGCCCGCCCAACCCTGCTATCATCGGCGCCACTTTTTCGTTCACGCCTGCAATGAGTGAATCCATGAGCACCGACAAGACCAATCAGTCCTGGGGCGGCCGCTTCAGTGAACCCGTCGACGCCTTCGTCGCCCGTTTCACCGCCTCGGTCGATTTCGACAAGCGCCTGTACCGCCACGACATCATGGGTTCGATCGCCCATGCCACCATGCTGGCGCAGGTCGGCGTGCTCAGCGATGCCGAGCGCGACACCATCATTGATGGCCTGAAGACCATCCAGGGCGAGATCGAGGCCGGCACCTTCGACTGGCGCGTCGACCTCGAAGACGTGCACATGAACATCGAGGCACGCCTGACCGACCGTATCGGCATCACCGGCAAAAAGCTGCACACCGGCCGTAGCCGCAACGACCAGGTGGCCACCGATATTCGCCTGTGGCTGCGTGACGAAATCGACCTGATCCTGGCCGAGATTACCCGCCTGCAGCAGGGCCTGCTGGAGCAGGCCGAGCGTGAAGCCGAAACCATCATGCCTGGCTTCACCCACCTGCAGACGGCCCAGCCGGTCACCTTCGGCCATCACCTGCTGGCCTGGTTCGAAATGCTCAGCCGCGATCACGAGCGCCTGGTCGACTGCCGCAAGCGTGCCAACCGCATGCCCCTGGGCAGCGCCGCACTGGCCGGCACCACCTACCCGATCGACCGCGAACTCACCTGCAAGCTGCTGGGCTTCGAAGCCGTGGCCGGCAACTCGCTGGACGGCGTGTCGGATCGCGACTTCGCCATCGAATTCTGCGCCGCCGCCAGCGTGGCGATGATGCACCTGTCGCGCTTCTCCGAAGAGCTGGTGCTGTGGACCAGTGCGCAGTTCCAGTTCATCGACCTGCCAGACCGCTTCTGCACCGGCAGTTCGATCATGCCCCAGAAAAAGAACCCGGACGTGCCGGAACTGGTACGAGGCAAGAGCGGCCGTGTATTCGGCGCCCTGACCGGCCTGCTGACCCTGATGAAAGGCCAGCCGCTGGCCTACAACAAGGACAACCAGGAAGACAAGGAACCGCTGTTCGACGCCGCCGACACCCTGCGCGACTCGCTGCGTGCCTTCGCCGACATGATCCCGGCGATCAAGCCCAAGCATGCAATCATGCGTGAAGCGGCATTGCGCGGTTTCTCCACCGCCACCGACCTGGCCGACTATCTGGTACGCCGTGGCCTGCCGTTCCGTGATTGCCACGAGATCGTGGGCCATGCGGTGAAGTATGGGGTGGACACCGGGAAGGACCTGGCAGAGATGAGCCTGGACGAACTGCGCCAGTTCAGCGACCAGATCGAGCAGGACGTGTTTGCCGTGCTGACCCTGGAAGGCTCGGTGAATGCCCGCAACCACATTGGTGGTACCGCGCCGGCGCAGGTGCGTGCCGCCGTTGCCCGCGGCAAGGCGCTGCTGGCTTCGCGTTAAGGCCCATTGCGAGGGCTTTGCCCTCGTTCGCGGGCACGCCCGCTCCCACAGGTACAGCATTTCCCTGTGGGAGCGGGCATGCCCGCGAAGGGGCCACCACCTGGCTCAGCGTTTACCGCTACGAATCATCTCCATGAAGGCCGGCATCGCCGCCTCCTTGTCCGCCACGATCCGCGCCATGTGCGGGTTGTCGCCCATCAGCTGCAACAACGCCTTGGCCTGCGGGAAGTCCGCCAGGAAGTCGACGTTCAGCACTTTCTTGCCCACGGCGCAGGCCAGGTCGACCGAGAAGCAGAACATCAGGTCTGCCAGGGTCAGTTGCTCACCCGCTACATAGGGTGCGAAGCGGCCGTTGCGTTTGAGCGTGGCAAAACCGGCCAGCAGGTCGGCACGGGCTCTCTCCTTTATCAGCGGCTCCACCGACATGCCAAAGAAAGACTCGGCATAGCAGGTACGCGCCGGCAGCTCGATGTACAGCTCGATTTCCTTGAGCAGTTCACGCACCTTGGCCTGCCCGAACGGGTCGGCCGGCAGCAGCGCCTTGCCGCCCTGGGTCTGCTCGATATAGTCGAGAATCACACTGGTTTCGCTGAGGAAGCCGTGCTCGGTCTGCAGCACCGGCACCTTGCCTCGCGGGCTCACTTCCAGCGCCTGTGGCGCCTGGCCGCCATAGAAGGTGACTTCCTCGAAAGGCAGGCCTTTTTCCAGCAGGGCCAGCTTGACCATGTTGTAGTAGTTGCTGACCGAGAA
This sequence comes from Pseudomonas sp. B19(2017), assembly GCF_002113165.1. NCBI lineage: Bacteria > Pseudomonadati > Pseudomonadota > Gammaproteobacteria > Pseudomonadales > Pseudomonadaceae > Pseudomonas > Pseudomonas sp. B19(2017). Next base: position 20,890 of record NZ_NEJR01000015.1, on the reverse strand, counting down.
TCCATGAAGCTTGAGCATGAGGTAACAGCCTCCAGGCCGTAAGGGGTTGGCCCGGCTTTTATAGACCGATCGCCCACTCCTGACCAGTGTCATGCACCCTGTCAATGCCCGGGCATTGGCGCCACAGGCGTGGCACACTGTGCATCCCATCCCAGGAGTACCGCCATGAGCGAGCCCACCGACATCGACATTGACGACGACGAAGCCTTCGCCGAGGCAACGCTGACCCAGGCCATCGAGAACCAGATCGAAAGCGGCGACCCGGCGGCGGCGAAAGCCACGTTCAACAAACTGACCCTGGTCGGTTACGAGCGCGAAGACATTCTCAACCTGATGGCCCATGTACTGGCCTTCGAAATTGACAATATGCTGATGGAAGAACGCGAGTTCGACCGCGAGTGGTACGAGAATGCCCTGCGTGCGCTGCCGGAACTGCCGCCTGAGATGGATCAAGGCGAGGACGAATAACCCGGCTACACTCGAAGATCAGGCACCGTGGAACGGTGCCGCCATCCTTGTCTGGAAGTCAGGAGTCGCCATGCCTTTTACCCCCGATCTGATCGCTGAACTGGAAGTACTTTCGCTGTTCAAGCACGACAGCAGCCAGGAAGGCATCAAGATTCACAACAACGCCTCCCCCACCCTGGTAGCCGCTGCGCAACGCCTGTATGAGAAGGGGCTGACCGATCAACCTGATGGCGGCTACCTGACCAGCCTGGGTCATGACGCTGTCGAAAGTGTCCAGTTGCTGCAGAACATTCTCAAGGCGCCACAGCCGGCCTGAACTGATAATGCAAGGGGCTGCCTTGCAGCCCATCGCCGGCAAGCCGGCTTCCACAGGTACTGCAAATGGCTTGAAGCCGATGCGGTCGGGGTGGGAGCTGGCTTGCCGGCGATGGGCCGCAGCGCGGCCCCAATCAGTTGGCCACTGCCCTGCGCTTCTCCGCCAGGCGCGAGCGCCCGTACAGGAACACGATGGCCAGCAAGGCCAGCACCTGCGCCGAAAGCGAGTAGGCGTCAGCGTGAATCCCCAGCCAGTCGAACTCGAAGAACGCCACCGGCCGCGTGCCCAGCACTCCGGCCTCTTGCAGGGCCTTCACGCCATGCCCGGCGAACACCACCGACAAGGCACATAGCAGCGCAGCGTTGATGCTGAAGAACAGCGACAGCGGCAGCTTGGCCGAGCCACGCAGGATCACCCAGGCCAATCCCACCAGCAGCACCAGCGCCGTGGCACCACCCGCCAGCACCGCTTGATGCCCCGCTGGGCCGGCCTGCAGCCACAGGGTTTCGTAGAACAGGATCACTTCGAACAGTTCGCGGTAAACCGAGAAGAACGCCAGCACGGCAAAGCCGAAGCGCCCGCCACCACTGACCAGGCTGCTCTTGATGTAGTCCTGCCAGGCGGCGGCATGGCGGCGGTCGTGCATCCACACTCCAAGCCACAGCACCATCACCGCGGCGAAAAGCGCCGTGCAGCCTTCCAGCAGTTCGCGCTGGGCGCCACCGACGTCGATCACGTAGGCCGCCAGTGCCCAGGTTGCGAAACCGGCCACCAGGGCCAAGCCCCAGCCGATATTGACACTGCGCACCGCCGACTGCTGGCCAGTATTACGCAGGAAGGCCAGGATCGCTGCGAGCACCAGAATCGCCTCCAGGCCTTCGCGCAGCAGGATCAGCAAGCCGGAGACAAAGCTCAGCGACCAGCTCAGGCCATCGCTGCCCAGCAGCCTGGAAGCCTGCTCCAGCTTGGCTTTGGCTTCACTCAGGCGTTGTTCGGCCTGGGCCACGGGCAGGCCGTCCTGCAGCGACTGACGGTAGGCCATCAGCGATTTCTCGGTGTCCTTGCGCGCTTGGGTGTCGATGTTGTCCAGCGAGCTTTCCACCAGTTCGAAGCCTTCCAGGTAGGCTGCCACCGACAGGTCATAGGCCTGGTCGTGGTCACCTGCCCGGTAGGCGGCCAGGCTCTTGTCCAGGGTGCTGGCGGTGTATTCGAGCAATTGCGCCGGGCCGCGCTTGACCTGCGGCGGCTGTGCACGCTGGGCGCGGAAGGCCTCCACGGCCGTGGGGCCTTCGCTGGCGGCGACTTCGGCCGGGGTCTGGCGGGCCAGGTCGGCGATATTCCAGGTCTTGTCGCCTTTGCCGGCTTCCGGCTTGGCGGTGAAGCTGGCGATGTAGGCGGCTACATCCCAGCGCTGGCGATCGTCCAACTGATCGGCAAACGAAGGCATCTCGGTGCCGTCGATGCCCAGCGCCAAGGTGTTGTAGAGATCGAACAGGCTCAACTGGTCGAGACGCGTAACATCGCGCAGGTTGGCGGGTGCAGGCTCCAGGCCCACGCCGGCCGGGCCGTCGCCGGCGCCATTGTCGCCGTGGCAGATCGAGCAGTTTTGCGCATACAGCGAAGCGCCACGGGCCGGGTCTGGGGTAATCACCGGAGCCTGACTGACCTCATAGGCTACCGCCAGGCGAGCACCCAACTGGCGGGCCTGCTTGGCAACAGCCGGGCCGTCCTGGCGCTGGTCGATGGCCTGGCGCAGCGCCTGGACGCCCTGCTCCAGGGCTGCTTGTTCAGCATGCGCAGGCAGGCCTTTGACCAAGTCGGCCAATACCGCGCTGAACTCCTGCTGCTCGCGGTATTCACCATCGTCGATCACCTTGCCGTCTTGTACGGTGGGCGGGTAGTCGGCGCCAATGTAGTCCAGCAGGTGCAGGGCCTTGGTGGCCTCGGCGGGGGCTTCGGCCAACGCCAGGGTGCTGCACAGCGCCAGCAGCGGGCCGAGCAATATAACCGGCAGCAAGGCAAGCAGACGGGAACGGGTTTTCATGGCCAGTCTCGAAGGGAATGCGAAAGAGAACATTGTTCACTTCCACTTTGCTTCGCTCAAGGGCGCCGGGCGGATTTCATGAAAAATCTTGCTACAAATCAGATGAAGCGGGAGAGGCTGTCTTGTGTTGCCTGTCAGGGCCTCATCGCCGGCAAGCCAGTTCCCCGGTTTTCGGAAACCAGCCGATTGTATTTGCTTACCAGCACCACCCTTAACAGGGCCCCGATCTTTAATGACTTTCACTCGGCCCGTTTGCTGGTGGCAGAGCTCCGCCAGGCTGAGGAGGAAGGTGCCGCCCGATCGCTGGCCTGGGTGGTGATGCCAGATCATTTTCACTGGCTGGTCGAGCTTGGGCCCGCCAGCCTGAAGCACCTGATGCGCCGGGTGAAGTCCCGCAGCACCATGATGATCAACAGGCATCGAGGGCGAAGCGGTCAGCTCTGGCAGAAGGGGTTTCATGACCGGGCCTTGCGCCGGGAGGAGGATGTGCAAGATGTGGCGCGGTACATCGTCATGAACCCGAAGCGGACGGGGCTGGTTACGAGGGCTGGGGATTATCCGCATTGGGATGCGATCTGGCTCTGATCGTGTATCGCCTGTGAGGGCCCTATCGCCGGCAAGCCAGCTCCCACAGGGTATTCATCAGGCCTGCGGCAGGTGCTGACCTGTCAGGGCCTCCATCGCTGGCAAGCCAGCTCTCACAAGTAAATCACTGAACTTTAAGGCAGTAGAGTACCTGTGGGAGCTGGCTTGCCGGCGATGGGCCGCACAGCGGCCCCGGGGTCTTGAAGGCTAGTGAAAAACAGGATAATTCGACATGGCACCCGAACTGAAGCATTTGGTTTCAGGTTCGGAAATGTCATGTATGCCCACCTACCTGGCGAATGATCGCTCGCTTGTCTTCGATGGTTAACGTCACACGCTCACTTTTACTCAGGCGAATCTGGTAGAGGTTGGTTTTCTTGTCGAGCTGTTTGTAATCGGCCCCACCCATCAGCATTGCTGCGCTCTTTGGTGATGCTCCCAAGTGATAGATGGCATTCTGAAAAATGTCGAAAGATCTTTGCTCAGCCTCTGAAAGCCCGGACAACTTGAACTGTGCATTCGATTTATCCAACGTCCACCCTCGGCCACTCCCTGAGGATGTGCTGGAGAACAAAGAACTTTGCGAACTGTACCGATCACTTCTGGGCGAACTTCCCACTGAAGGGGTCGAGGGTGTCGTTGACGTCGAAGAGGTCGACCCACTTGAACTTGATCGAGATTTCGGTGGTGCGGGTGAAACGGGAGCGTTTATCTGCTGCAAAGGCACAGCGAACGAATCAGGCCGCTTTGCAGGCCGCAGCAGCGTTCTCTGCGGGTACTTCACATGCCCTGTAGGATCGCAGAAGTTAACTGGATCACACGAAACATAGGCATAGCTATTCCACCCGCCCTTGCCGAACGGGCTCCAACTGTCCGGGCTGTTGAAGCGCATCAGCACAGGGCTGAAAGCCCGGTAGCCGGCCCCCAGCAGATAGCAGCCCGTCAGCCAGTCACGAGGCTGGCCATTGAAACCTGCCGCGACGAAGGGCTGGGGAGCAGTGAATCCGTAAGGTGGATAGTTGAACTTAGCACGATAGTGCCCTGCCTGCCCGTCAATGACACTGTGCATTGAGTCCGCCGCCAGCAAGACCAAGCCGGATTTTTGCCCGCCATTGACCTGCGCGACAGTGGTCCGCCCGTCACTCACAAGGGAGCGTGCATTCGATGTTCCCACTTCTGTGGCCAACTCCTTTTGCCTGTAAAAGAGTTTTACCGAGCCACCGGATACAGCATAAGTAGATATTTCCATGTTCCACCTGCCTGGTTAAGTCAGGCAGAGCATGGCGAATTTTCAAACAGCTGAGTAACTAGCAACACTATCAAGGGCAATCAGTTCCCCCCAGCCATCAGACTTGAACAATCGTTCGGTCAGCGTGGCTGCACATCCGCACTTGCCTTCCACCCCCCACCCAACGCCAGGAACACGCCAATCTGCCCCAACGCCACTTGGCTGTTGGCCGCTGCCAACTGCGCACGCATATCGGTATAAGTCCGAGTCGCCTGCAGGTCCGCCAGGAACGACTCACGCCCAGCCTGGTAATACCGGTGTGTCTGGTCCGCCGCTTCCTTGGCCGACTTCTCCGCCTCGGCCAGCGCGTCACGCCGGTCCAACAGGGCGCTGTACTGCGCCAGACGGGTCTGGGTCTCGCGGATGGCGTTCAGCACTACCCCATCAAAATTCGCCAAGGCTGCCTGGGTCGAGGCTTCGGCCATGCGAATGCGGGCGCGGGTGCCGTTGGTGGGGATGGTCCAGCTGATCTGCGGGCCAAAACCCCAGCGGTTGGTAGACGGCTCACCGAGGTTCTCGAGGATACCGATGGTGCCCACCTGAGCGCCGATGCTGATATCCGGGTACAGGGCGCCTGTGGCCACGCCAATGTAGGCGGTAGCAGCAGCCAGCTGGCGTTCGGCCTGGCGCACATCTGGGCGGCGTTTCAGCAGTGCAGCGCCATCGCCCACCGGCACCAGCTGCTTCAGGTGCGGCAGCTCGGCACAATCGGCAGTACCGGCAGGCAGTTGGTCGACCGGCTTGGCCAACAAAGCGGCCAGGGTATACATGCCAGTCTCGCGCTCCGCCTTGAAGCGTGGCAGTTCGGCGCGCAAGGATTTGAACTGGGTCTGCGAGCGGGTGACCTGGGTTTCGTCGCCACGGCCAGCATCGCGCAAGCGCTGGTTGAGCTTCACGCTCTGCTCCTGCAGGTCGAGCGACTCGCGGGCGATATGGTATTCCTCGTTGGCCGAGCACACCTGGGTATAGGCCTTGACCACGTCGGCCACCAGGGTGATGCGGGCGGTGTCGGCAGCGGCCTGCACCGCATCGGCATTAGCCTTGGCGGCCTCGGTGCCACGCTTGAAGGTGCCCCACAGGTCGAACTGGTACGAGGCACTGATAATGGCCTCGCCGATGTTGGCCACCGGCACCTTCTCGGGCAACAGGAAGGCTTCGCCCGACTCCTGCAGGCGCTGGGCACCCAGTTTGACGCCGCCATTGAAGCCACCCTGCGACTCGGCAACTTCGACCTGGGCACGGGCCTTGGCAATGTTGGCAGCAGCCACGCGCAGCTCGGTGTTGGCACTCAGGGCCTGGCGCACCAGCTCGTTCAGCCGTTGATCCTGATACAACTGCCACCAGTCCTCAGGCACCGGTGCCGAGACCACGCTGTCGGCATCCTGGCGCAGCGGGCCGTTGAGGTCGCTGCGTTGCACCGCCGCGTCCTTCGGTACTTCGTAGTCGGGGCCGACCATCATGCAGGCCCCGAGCGAAAGGCACAGCCCGGCCAGGATCAGCTGTTTCATGGGCGTTGGCCCTCGATGATCGACACCGTAGCGGTTCGCCCGGCGATCATGCGGAAGTCTTGCGGCACTTCATCAAAGGCAATGCGCACCGGAATACGCTGGGCCAGGCGTACCCAGCTGAACGCCGGGTTGACGTTGGGCAGCAGGTTGGCGCCGCTGCTGCGGTCGCGGTCTTCGATGCCGGCGGCAAAGCTTTGCACATGGCCAAGCAGGCGGGTGTTGTCGCCCATGACGCGAATGTCCACGGCATCACCGATGTGGATACCGCCAAGCTTGGTTTCCTCGAAGTAGCCATCGACGTGGTACGAGGCGCTGTCAACCACCGACAGCACCGGGCGGCCGGCCGTGACGAATTCGTGGTTACGCGGCGCGCGGTCGTTGAGGTAACCGTCCACCGGGCTGCGTACGACCGAGCGGTCGAGGTTGAGCTGGGCGGTATCGACGGCCACCTGCGCTTCGCTGACGGCGGAACGGGCACGGGCCTCGCGGGACTGGCTTTCTTCCAGCTGTTCGGCGGCCACCAGGTTGCCCAGCTTGCGGTTGCGCTGTGCTTCGCGGGCGGCCTGGGCCAGGGTTTCCTGGCGCTCGCCCAGGGTCGCCTTGGCCTGGCGCAGGGCCAGGGTGAAGCGGTCCTGGTCGATGGTGAACAGCACATCGCCACGCTTGACCGTCTGGTTGTCACGCACCTCGACCTTCTGGATCAGCCCGGATACGTCCGGCGCAATCTGGATCACGTCGGCGCGGATGTGGCCGTCGCGGGTCCAGGGGGCGAACATGTAGTACACCACCATCTGCCACACGAGCACGGCGGCGAAGGTCACTACCAGCAAGGTCAGGACCACACGGCCCAAAGTCAGCAAAGGTTTTTTCATGGCAGCATCAGGTTTCGGCAAAAGTGGTCCACCGCACCAAGCAGCACGGCATACAGGGCAACGTTGAACAACGCCCGGTGCCAGACCAGGCGGTAGAAATGCAGGCGCACCAGCACCGCGTGCACCCCGAGGAACAGCAGGTAGGTGCCAAACATCATCACCAGCAGCGTGGGCAGGAACACCCCGCTGATATCCAGTTCACCAATCACAAGGGTGCTCCGTCGAGGCCGGGGGGCAGTTGCGGTTGTTCGGCTGGCTCGAGCATCACCTCCACCCCCGGCAGCAGCGCCAGGCGCAGGCCGCTCAGGGCGTGCAGCAGGTGGGTGCGGGCATCACCGCGCTCGTACAGCTCATCAAGGTTCAGCGCCAGGCGCGCGCGCTCCATGTTGCGCAGCAGCGCGGCCGGGGCGTGCAGACGCTCGCCGGTGCGCAGGCAGGCGGCATAGTGCGCGCCGACTTCCTCGATCACCGTGTTCAGGCGTTCGCGAGCCTGCTGGCCGGCACGCGGCATGTAGGCCAGCAGGTCGAGCAGGTTCAGCCCAACGCGCAGGTCGCGCAATGCCACGCCGCTGTCCTGCCCGGTTTGCGACAGGCGCGGCAGGTGCTGCATCAGGCGGTCGAGCATCTGCACGCCCACCTGACGGTGCTCGGCCAGGGTGGCCGGTTCGGTCATCTCGACAATGTCGCGCCAGGCGAAGCGGGTCATGCGCTTGGCCGCCAGTTCCACGCCGAACGGTCGCATCACCAAGGTCCAGATGAAGGCGAACAGCAGCCCCACGGGGCCGGCCAGGTTGGAGTTGAGGAAGGTGAAAAAGTCGGCGTCGTAGGCGCCCTGGATGCTGATGAAGGTCGAGGTGTTGACGATGGTCAGCAAGGTGCCCAGGTAGAAGCGCGGCTGCACGGTCAGGGTACCGACGCAGATGAACGGTACGGCGAAGGCCAGCACCAGCATCGGGAAGTCGTGCAGGTTGGGCAGCACCAGGAACAGGTACAGGCTGGAGAAGATGACTGACATCAGCGTCCAGAAGAAGAACCTGTAGATCTGCGGCGCCGGGTCGTCCATGGCAGCGAAGAAGCTGCACGACACGGCGGCCAGGATCACTGCGCTGGCGCCATCGTTCCAGCCCAGGCCGATCCACAGGCCGCAGGCGACGATGATCGCCAGCACGGTGGAAGCCACCGAGTACAGCATCAGGCCACGGTCGAAGAACGCCGTCAGGCGGCCCAGGCGCCAGTGGCGGTACACCGCGCGCCAGGGTTTGGAATCGTCGCTGCGCTGGGCATGTTGCAGGCTGCAGCAGTCCTGCCACAGGTCGGCCCATTCGGTCAGGCGATACAGGGCGTTGGACAGCAGCAGATCGGCGCGCTGGTCGAGGGCCGCGGCGCCAGGTTGCAGGCGCTCGATCTGTTCGTGCAGGGCGGTCCAGCGGGCGACCGAGGCGCTGTCGGCGGTGCCCTTGAGCCATTCGCGGGCGGCATCGAGCAGCGGTTGCAACAGAGCGAACTGAGCCGGGGCGCGGCCTTCGAGGGCCACCAGGGCGTCATCAAGGGCGTCGATCACCGGCAGCAGGTGGATCATCCGCCCGCGCAACTCACGGGCGTTCTTCAGGGTGTGCGGACCGGCGCCTTCATGGCCGAGCTGGCCGATCATCAGCTCCAGCGAGTTGAAGGTCGCAACCATCGCCCCGCGCATGCCGCCAACCTTGTCGGCGCTGACATCGCGGGCCAGGTAGGTGTCGCTGTAGCGGATCGCCTCGGTGAACCAGCTGTCGGTGGCACCGACCACAACCGGCGCCAGCCGGCGTGGCCAGAAAATCGCCCCGACCACCGCCGCGCAGACAATTCCCAGGCAGATTTCCTGGGCGCGGGAAGACGCCACGTCGAACACTGCCAGCGGGTTGTCGACCACCGCCAGAGCGATCATCGGCAATGTGTAGCCGGCGAGCATCAGCACGTAGTTGTTGGCGGTGCGCAGGTTCAGCGAGAGGAACAGCAAAGTGCCGGTCCACAGGGCGATGGCGATGCTCAGCAGCAATGGCGACTGCACCAGCGGTGGTACCAGGAAGATCGCCCCGCCGGCACCGAGCAGCGTGCCCACGGCACGGTACAGGGCCTTGGAACTGGTGGGACCGAGGAACGGGCTGGAGACGATGTACACCGTAGCCATGGCCCAATAGGGGCGCGGCAACTGCATGAGCAGGGCGATGTACAGGGCAATCATGGACGCGGCAAAGGTTCGCACGCCATAGAACCAGTCGCGGGCCGGGGGCACCGAGCTGAAGAAACCGTTCATGCAGCCCCGCCTGTGTTGCCCAGACCGGCGGCTTCGAAGGCACGCAGCACGCGCAACGCGGCTTGCAGGTCGGCCTGGTCGATGCCATGCAGTACCTCGCGGCGCACGCGTACCAGTTCGGTTTCGATGGATTCGGCCAGGGCGCGGCCTTCGGCGGTCAAGCTCAGGGCCTTGGCGCGGCGATCCAGCGGATCCTCGCTGCGGCATACCAGGCCAGCTTTGCACAATTGGTCGAGCAGGCGCACCAGCGACGGGCTTTCCAGGCCGGCGGCCTGGGCTACGGCCACCTGATGCACGCCGTCGCCAAGGCGCACGATCATCAGCAACGGCGCGGCGCAGGCCTCGGAAATACCGTAACCGGTCAGGGCGGTATGGCAGAGGCGCCGCCAGTGGCGAGCGGCAACCACCATGCCACTGCTGACTTGCAGGCGCAGGAGATCAAGGGACATGACAGGAACCAAGGATATTCATAGTTTGCTAACTATCAATATACGCCTGTGCCTCCCCCTGTCGTCAACCGGGGGTGACGGATAGCTTGGGTGAAATGTTGTTCATGCGTTTACCTTGTTGGCCCTTTCGCGGGCTTGCCCGCTCCCACAGGAGTCGCACAAATTTCAGGTCCTGTGCGGTCCCTGTGGGAGCGGGCAAGCCCGCGAAAGGGCCCGGGCAGGCAACAGTAAATTCAGGGCTGTATCTGGTCCTCCAGCTTCATGGTCAAGGCCAGCGTGCTGCCCATTTGCACCGCCCGGTCACGCCACTCCTGATAGCGGCCCGCGTCACGGCTGCTGAAGTGCACCGCCAGCTCCTCGGCCGCCTGCACTACCCCCGCCGCTGCCGCCAGCTCCAGCCAGTACAACGCTGCCTTGAGATCAGCCTCCACGTACAGCCCGTGCATCAACCGGTAACCCACCTCGAAACGGCAGCGCGCCTCGCCCCGCTCGGCCCCGCGCAAGAACCACTGGTAAGCCTGCACCAGGTCGACCCGCCATTGCAGGCTGCTATCACACACCTCTTCCTCGTACAGGTCACCCAGCGCGGCAGCCGCATGCAGCATGCCCCGCTCGAAAGCCTGCCGGTAGCACTCCGCCGCCTGCACGTAAGAGGGCTCGATGCCTTTGCCGAAGTAATGTTGCTGCCCAAGGTTGAACCACGCCGCAGCATTGCCCTGCAGGGCCGCCATGCGTAACAGGTGGCCGGCCAATCCGGTGTCGGCACGCCAGTACTTGCCGTTGAGCCAGATCCAGCCAAGGTCGTTGAGCGCCGCCACGTTGCCTTGCAAGGCCTGGCGGCGCAGGTCGCTGTACACCGCCTGCAAGTCGCTGGCTTCGTCCAGGCGGCTGACCAGCAGCGAGCGCTGGCTGGGAAACCCAATCCCTGCAAACAGTCGCTGTCGCCTCCCGACAGCAGCCGGTGGGGCAATGACCCGCTCGGGCAAAAGGCGGGCAAGCAGCGAATGGATATTGCTGGCAGCAAACATGTTCATCCTCATTGAACGATGCACAGCCCCAACCTTTGGCTGTGATGAGGCGTGATTCTGCGTGACGTCACGACAAAACCTGTCGCGAACGATTCGGCACCAGGCAACCAAATGCGACTTCCTTGATCTGAGCAGGCTGTGGCCAATTGCCATGCCCCACGCCTGCCGCCATCCTATTGCGGCAAGCCTAGACAAGGACGTTATCTTTTGCCGTTCGCCACCACTCGCGCCACCCTCAGCCGGCAGTGGGCGCTGCTGCGCCAGCTGCCCAGCCGTTCCCCAGGCATCACCAGCGCCGAGCTGGTCTGGCGCCTGCGTGACGTGGGCTTCACTGTCAGCAAACGCACTGTCGAGCGCGATCTCAATGAGCTGTCGCTGATCTTTCCGCTGGAGCGCAATGACAAGAGCATCCCGTTTGGCTGGCACTGGTCGGCAAGCGCCGTGGGTGAGTTGCGCGGCAATTTCGACCTGCTGACGTACCTGCGTGGCGATGCCTTGCAACCGGCCCGCGGTGAGGGGGTGGTGCTGGTGGCGCGGATCAGCGATGCGCTGGCGCGGCAGTTGCGGGATGCACCGTTGAGCAGTGACATGCAACTGACGGCGCTGGAGCAGGGGCATCGGTTGCGGGCCACGGTGAGCGACGGCTGGCCGCTGCGCTGGTGGCTGTTGAGCCATGGTGATGGGGTGGTGGTGGAGCAGCCTGGCGGATTGCGCGAGGAGATTGGCAAGACTCTCAGAAATGCGGCGGCTCAGTACCAGAATCCATAGCCTGTGCCGGCCTCTTCGCGGGCTTGCCCGCTCCCACAGGATCCCCATCGACCTTGAGAGCGGTGTAGTACCTGTGGGAGCGGGCAAGCCCGCGAAGAGGCCGGCACAGGCTTACTGGCTAGCGCTGCATCCCCCAGCGCCGCACTGTCAGCCGCTCCAGCGTATTGAACACCAGCCCTTCCACCAGCAAGCCGATCAGGATCACTACCGCCAACCCGGCAAACACCTTGTCGGTGTACAGCTCGTTGCGGTTCTGGAAGATGTACCAGCCCAGCCCGCCTTTGCCACTGCTGGCCCCGAACACCAGTTCGGCAGCGATCAGTGTGCGCCAGGCGAAAGCCCAGCCGATCTTCAGCCCCGACAGGATCGACGGTAGCGCTGCGGGGACAAGGATATGCAGCACCAGCCGCAGCCCCTTCAGGCCGTAGTTGCGTCCCGCCATGCGCAGGGTCTCGGACACCCCGAGAAAGCCCCCATAGGTGTTCAGCGCCAACGCCCAGAGCACCGAGTGCACCAGCACGAAGATCAGGCTGTTGTCACCCAACCCGAACCACAGCAAGGCCAAGGGCAACAGGGCAATCGCCGGCAACGGGTTGAACATCGAGGTCAAAGTGCCCAGCAGATCGCGCCCAAGCTGGGTCGACACCGCCAGGCTGGTGAGGCCGAACGCCAGGATGATCCCCAGCAAATAACCCTTGAGCAGAATCACCAGCGACACGCCAACCTTGGCCGGCAACTCACCGCTGACCAGGCCGTCCCACAGCGCCGTAGCCGTCTGCAGGAAGGTCGGTAGCAGCAGATCGTTGCCCTGGTAACGGGCGATGGCCTCCCACAGCGCGGCGATTACCAGCAGGATGACCGCCTTGCGCAGCCAGCCGTGCTGCCACAGGCGCTGAGCCAACGGCAGGTTGCGCTCCACGGGCACACTGAGCAGGGGCTCCAGCTGCACCTCGTATTCCTGGCGTACAGGTGTAGTGGTCATGGGCTGAAGCTCCTGTCAGTAGGCGATGCGGATATCGTTGAAACCAAGATCGTCGGGCTGTTCAGGCGCATCTGCCTCATCGAACAGCAAACGATGGATGCGCCGGGCACTGGCCTGGAAGTCGCTGCCACCCAGGCTGCCCAGGTCGTACTGGTGGCTGTGCACTTCGGCACGCACTCGCCCCGGGTGTGGCGACAGCAGCAGGATGCGGTTGCCGACCACCAGTGCTTCTTCGATGGAGTGAGTAACGAAAAGCAGGGTAAAGCGCACCTCTTCCCACAGCAGCAGCAGTTCTTCCTGCATTTTGCGCCGGGTCAGCGCGTCCAGGGCGGCGAACGGTTCGTCCATCAGCAGGATCTTCGGCTGCGTTGCCAGGGCACGAGCGATCGCCACGCGCGCCTTCATACCGCCCGACAGGGTGTGCGGGTAGGCATCGGCGAAGGCTGCCAGGCCGACTTTTTCCAGGTAGTGCAATGCTCGCTCTTCGGCCTCGGCGCGTTTCAGCTGGCCCGACACCAAAAGAGGGAACATGACGTTCTGCTTCACCGTCTTCCACGGCGGCAGCTGGTCGAACTCCTGGAACACCACGATGCGGTCGGGGCCTGGGCCGCTGACCGGCTGGCCCTGCAGCAGAATCTGCCCTTCCTGGGGCGAGATGAACCCGGCCACGGCCTTGAGCAAGGTGGACTTGCCGCAGCCGGAGGGGCCGAGCAGCACGAAGCGGTCGGCACGGTCGACTTCGAAGCTGACCTGGTGAGTGGCCCGCACCACGCGCTGCGCGGTGCGATATTCGAGGCTGAGGTTAGCCACCTTGAGCAAAGGTGGCGTTGCGACACGGCTCAGGTTGCTGGCCGTGTGGCCTGGCAATGGGGCGGTCATGATCGGTCAGCTCCCCTGCAGCGGGCGTTCATCCTGGAAGAAATAGTCCTTCCACGATTCCGGCTTGTGCTTGATGGCGCCTACCCGATAGAGGAAGTCGGCCAGCTTGTAGGTATTCTTTGGCGTGACGGTGAATTCGTACTGCGGGTTGTCGATCAGCTTGATCAACGTGTCGCGGTCGATCTTGGCCTTGGTCACGCGGATGTAGGTGTCGGCGGCAGCCGCCTTGTCCTTCTGGGCGAAGTCCGCAGCTTCGGTCAGCGCATCGACGAAGGCCTTGTAGGTTTTGGGGTTGTCCTTGCGGAATTTCTCGGTGGCGAACAGCAAGGTCGGCGAGTTGGGGCCGAGCAGGTCGTAGCTGTCGAGCACCACGTGCACGTTCTTGTTGGCCAGCACCTGGTCCTGGAACGGCGGGTTGGAGAAGTGCCCGTTCAGCTCGGTGCCGCCGGCCAAAAGTGCGGCAGTGGCATCCGGGTGCGGCACGGCCAGGGTGTACTTGTCGAGACGGTTGTATTCCTTGTCGCCCCACTGCTGGGCGGCGGCGTACTGCAGGAAGCGCGACTGCACCGAAACGCCTACCGCCGGTACGGCGATGCGGTCTTTGTCGGAGAGGTCGGCAATGGTCTTCACGTTGGGGTTGCTGCTGACCAGGTAGTACGGGAAGTTGCCCAGCGAGGCGACGGCCTTGACGTTCTGTCGGCCCTTGGTGCGGTCCCACACGGTCAACAATGGGCCGACACCAGCGCCGGCGATGTCCACCGAACCGGACAGCAGTGCGTCGTTGATGGCCGAACCACCCGACAGCTGGGCCCAATCGACTTCGATGTCGATGCCCTGCTCCTTGCCATGTTTTTCGATCAGATGCTGGTCACGCACTACGTTCAGCAGCAGGTAGACGATGCCGAACTGCTCGGCAATACGGATCTTGCCTTCTGCCTGCGCCGCGGCGGGGGCTGCCAGGCTGCCGACGACCAGGCTTGCGCCCAGGCCGATGCTTGCCGCCAGGCGGCTGATGGATTTACGCATGATGGGTTTCCTCAGTCGTCAGAACGGGGCATCGCCCTGGATGGTGGTGCGGTAGAGCTTGCGTCGCAGGTGTGCGGGGCAACCGGTGGCCAGGTGGATCAGCGAGCGGTTGTCCCAGAACACCAGGTCGTGGGGCTGCCACTGGTGGCGGTAGATGTTCTGTTGCAGCACGCTCAGGGCGTACAGCTGTTGCAGCACGTCGCGGCTTTCGTCGTCCGGCAGGCCGACGATGCGGGTGGTGAAGCCCTCGCTGACGAACAGCGCCTTGCGGCCGTTTTCCGGGTGAGTACGAACCACCGGGTGGATGACTTCCTGGACCTGTGCCAGTTGTTCGGCGGTCAGGGTCGGGCGCCAGTTGCCTTCGAACTTGGTCTCGGCGTAACGGGCGGTGTAGGAGTGCGCAGCACTGCGGCCCTCGACTACCTTGCGCAGGGCCTCGGGTACGGCATCCCAGGCTTTGTGCATGTCGGCGAACAGGGTATCGCCGCCCTCGCCGGGCAATTCCTGGGCATGCAGCATGGAGCCGAGGCTGGGCAGTTGCTTGTACGACAGGTCCGAGTGCCAGAACTTGCCGGCATCGCCCAAGCCGATGTTCTGGCCGTTTTCGATGATGTTGGAAACGATCAGGATTTCGGGATGGCCGGCGAGCAGGAACTGCTTGAGCACATGGATCTGCAATGGACCAAACCGGCGGCTGAAAGCGATCTGCTGGTCAGGGCTGATGCGCTGGTCGCGGAACACCAGCACGTGGTGGTCGAGGTGGGCGCGATGGATACGGGCGAAATCCTCGGCGTTGACCGGCCTGGCCAGGTCCAGGCCGACAATCTCGGCGCCTACGGCACCGGAGAACGGGCGGATTTCGAAGTGTTGCGGCTGGGCGCTGTCGATGATCGACAAGGCGTTCGAGGCGGCTGACATTGTTCACTCCCACGCAGTGCGCGACTTCAACGGCGCGCAACGATCAGAAACGCACGGGGATTTCCCGTGTGGGTTCAAGTCGTGCGGCGCATCGATTGGTCGACGGGTACGCAGTGGAAGTGACTATAAAGTCATAAGCACAATAATTTAAATACCTATACGGAATAACCATAGCACCGGGATTTGCTCGCCGATGATCAGATCAAGCCGCCCTGCTCCTCTTCTTCGATGAGGTTGGTCAAGCTGCTGAGCGCCTTGCGCGCCTTGGAGCGGTTGAGCAGCTTGGCCTGCGCGCCAGCGGGCAGGTCGGTGATATTGAACACCCCCTTGGCAGTCAGCACATCGATCAGGTCCTCGAGCACGCGGATCATGTCCAGGTCGCTTTGCTTCAGCTGATTGAGGCTGTTTTCCACGACGTCATCGGCAAACCATTCCTGGATATCGGCATGGTCGGCAGGAAGCATTTCGGTGAACTCGTCGAAAGCGGCCGCTTCTACCCGCCGCAACTGGCCGGCGGCATCGCGTTGCACGTAGAACATGGCGGTGTCCCTCGTCACGTTGGTTCCTTGGTGGTAGACAGCAGCATAGGCAAAGATCGCCGGGCACGCAGGCCCGGCGCCAGAGTATGCGCTGTCGCAGGATGTCAGGAAAGAGCCGTGGCCGCTGAGCGGCCAATCGCCGGCAAGCCAGCTCCCACAGGAACCGCACAACTCTAGAGAGCTGCACAGCCCCTGTAGGAGCTGGTTTGCCGGCGATCGGGCTGCAGGGCAGCCCGCTAGCGCATCAGCTGTCCTTGTTGTGGATGATGATGGTCGGGTCAGCACCGCTGATCAACGAGTTGATCGTGGTATTGGACCAGTTCACCCCTTCCAGCTTGATGGTCACGTCGGCGTTGGCGATACCACCGGCAGCGTTGAGCTTGCCTTCGCTGCTGACCTGCAGCGTCGTCGTACCGTCCACCGTGGTGAGCTTCAGGTAGTTGTCGATGGTGCTGCCCTTCTCGCCCTGGAGCAGGTCCTTCAGGTCGATGCGGTCACCCTCGGCCACCTTGAAGTCCTTGATCACATCATTGCCGGTATCGCCAGCCTTCCACACGAAGGTATCGGCACCAGTGCCACCGGTCATGGTGTCATCGCCCTTGCCACCAAGCAGGATGTCGTTGCCTTCACCACCAAGCAGGGTGTCCTTGCCCAGGCCGCCGAGCAGGATGTCATTGCCCTTGCCGCCGTCGAGGGTGTCGTCGCCGCCCTGCCCGAACAGCAGGTCATTGCCCGCGCCACCGTTGAGGATGTCATTACCATCGTTGCTGCGCGAGACATCGAATTCGCTGACGTGCTCGACGATGTACTTGTGCAGCACGCGACCATCGACATCACCCACGGCCATCCCCAGCTGGCCTGCGACATAGCCCTGCATGGCTTCGACACCGTTGCCGGCGACCGAACCGAAGCTCACCAGGTCACCGAAGATGATGTCGTTGCCATCACCACCGTTGACGGTGTCATTGCCCGGCACGGTGGCTTCGGTGTGGCCCAGGATCGCTTCCGCCAACTTGCTCGGGTCGATATTGGTCTGCGGCTTGCTATCGCTGTCGTAAGGCTTCAGGTCATTGACATTGACCGCACTGTTGAGGCCGATGGCTTCCACACCCGACAGGCTGGACAGCAACAGGAAACTCTGTTGCGAGTTGTAGTCCGCGTAGTAACCGTTTTCGGTGTAGGAGAACTCGAAGGTGCCGTCACCCTGGGCATGCAACTGCCCGGATGCACCACTGTCGTTACGCCATCCCTTGTTGTAATACTCGGCTGTCATGTTGCCTTTGGCATCAATGCTGAAGCGGTTGTCGCTGCCAACCATCTTGTTGGTGACCACGTCACCCAGCTTGTAGCCGATCGACTTGAGCACCGAATCCACCGTGGTGCCGATGTTCCTGAAGGTACCCTCACGCTCGCCAGACTGGTACACGTTCGGCTGACCGTCGGTGATGAAGAATGTCTGGCGGCTGCCGGTGTTACCCGCATCCATCAATTGCTTGAACCAGTTGGCGGTAGTCTTGAAGGCATCCTCGTAGTTGGTCGAGCCGCTGGAATAGAGCGTATTGAGCGCTGTGTAGAGCGCGCTCAGCGCGTTCTTGTCGCCCAGATTGACCGAGACCGTGCTGTTCACCTGGGTGGAGAAATCCACCAGCAAGATGTTTACCGTGCCGGATTGCGCACCCTTGACGCTGTTGGCCAAAGTATCGAACACCGACTTCAGCGAGTTGCGCGCGGCGTCGACCGCACTGCCCATACTGCCCGATGTATCGACGATGAATGCAATGTTGTAGTCCTGACCCGGCGTCACGTGCAGGCCACTGATGTCGGCAACGATGATGTCGCTGGTGACGGTGCCGGTGAACGTATCGCTGTCGGTGGTCAGGTTGCTGGCAGTATAGGTGTCCGGATACACGGTCACCTTGATCGTGCCTTCGGTGGCGGCTTTGCTGCCGCCCACGCTCTCGGTGGCGGTCGAGGTGACCGTCACATCGAAACTGCCCTTGTAGTACGCCGGCGGCTTGATGCTGAGGCCGTTGAGGTTCCAGCCGGTGACATCAACCGAAGTGGCGCCGACGGTGACGGTATGACCGGCGCCATCGCTGAGTACCGAACCTGCCGGAATGCCGCCCAGCTTGACGCTCAGGCTCTCGGAGCCGTCGGTGTCGGTCAGGTTGGTGGAAATGCCAACCAGCTTGACGGTACCGTTCTCCGGCCCTTCGTTGAGCTTGTAGCCGTCGTAGTAGCCCTGGCCGTCACTGCCGTGGAAGTCGGATACGGAAAGCCCTGCGTTGCCCATCGCCGCCACGTTCGGGTACATCGGGATGGCCGAGCTGTTCAGGTCGGTCACCGGGCCGTTACCGACCTTGACGTTGATGTCCAGGCTGCCCGGGCCGGACTGGTTGGCGTGGTAGATCTCCAGGGTGTAATAGCCGCTGACAGGCGGCGAGAAGCTGCCGGAAATGGTACCCCCGGCACCCCAGGTGGCGCCGACCACGCTGGTCTTGCCGATGTAGACCTGCAAGCTGTCATCGGCAACGCCGCTGAAGGTGTAGGTCTGGCCGGCTTCCAGGTAAATCAGGCCGGAGGTCTTGGAACCCGTGCCGGCGGCAACGCTGCCGCCCGAATCGGCGCTGGTAACCTGCTCGGTCTTGCTGGCACTGCCAGAGTTGGCGAACACGGTCTTCAGCGCAGCGCCGCTGATGCCGTTGCCGTTGGTGCCAAGGCCCGTAAGGCTGTTCCAGGTTTCCTTGGTCAGGCCGAGCGAATCGGCGGTATTGCTGCCGATGTTCAGGCCAGGTTTGTCGGCCACGGGCGCGATGTCGACCTTCAGCGTGGCCTCGCTACCCGCAGCGCCACCGTCGGTAGGCTTGTATTTGATCTGGGCATAGTCGGCCTGCTTGTTGCCGACGCCCGTTCCGCCATAACCGTCGATACCCGACTCGTTGGCTTTCGGCACGAACCGCAGGTTGCCGGCAGCGATGTCGGCCTGGCTGACGGTCTGGTTCTGGGCGACGTTGACCCAGGCGGTGCCGTTGAACAGCTGCAGGGAGCCCGCTGGCAGCTGGGTAAAGGTTACACCCAGGCTCGACAGGGCGCTGTCGACATCGGAGATGTTGAAATCGCTCCAGGTCAGCACCAGCGGTGTGTCTTCGACGCCAGTGACAGCGCCGCCGGTGGCGACCGGGGCGTCGTTGACCGCAATCACATTCACCGTGGTCGTGGCGGTGTTCGAGGTGTTCACGCCGTCAGTCACCGTCACGGTGACGATGCGAGGCGTGGTACTCGGGTTCTCGCTGCTGTTGATGAAGGTGATGTTCTTGATCGCCTGGATATAGTCGGCCAGCGATGCAGTGCCGCTCAGCGTCAGGACTACCTTGCCTTCGGTGCTGTTGGCGTTGATCGAGATACCGTTGACACTGTTGCCCAGGTTAAGCGCATCGCCCGGTTGGCGGTTGGTCAGGGTGACTGTCGCCCCCGTCAGCTGCGAGCTGTCGAAGTCGGTGATGGTGACGTCCACATCGCCGATCGACACACCACTGCCTGGCTGGTTCTCGGTGAAGGTGGTCTGGTAGTCGGCACCGGTCTTGCCGCTGGAATCGTTGCCATCCAGGTCCAGGACCGGGGCTGGCTCGAAGATCTGGGTGGTCACGCTGCCAGCGCTTGAGCTGATGTCGAGCTTCTCGAAGTTGCCGCCAGTAGCCGAATCGATCTTGACGGTGAAGTGCTCGGTACCCTCGGTGATGCTGTCCTTGAAGGTCGGGATGGTGAACGTTGCCTGCGTGCTGTTGGCTTTGATCACCACGGTGGCTACGCCGGTGAAGTCAGTGCCATCGGCGGCGGTGCCTGTATAGCTGAGTTTGACGGTGACGTCGGTCTGAGCCTTGTTGGTCAGGTTGAGCACGTAGGTGGCGTTGGCACCTTCTGCCACCGCTGTGGTACCGCTGAGGCTCAGGGTGGTGGTCTGGATGGTATCCGTGACCGCGGTGACTGCCGCCGTATCGCTGACGTTCAGTTTCTCGAAGTTGCCACCGGTGGTTTCGGTGATTTTCGCCGAAACATTGCCTGCATCGATATAGACGTCATCGGCTGGCGCCGGAACGGTAACGGTACCGGAGAGCTTGCCCGCTTCGATGCTGATGACAGCGCCGTTGCTGAGCTTGATGGTCATGTCGGTGCCAGCCTTGTTGGTCAAGGTGGCGGTGTAGGTGATCTGGCCACCTTCCTCGACGGCCGGCGTGGCGCTGAGGCTCAGGCCGGTAGGGTCAATTGTGTCCTTGACCTGGGTGACCGCATAGGCGCCGTCGGTAGACAGTAACTCGAAGTCACCACCCGTAGTGCCATTGATCTTGGCTTGTACCGTGCCCGCATCGATGTACGGATCGTCCGCAGGGGCCTTGACGGTGACGCTGCCCTGAGTGGCACCTTGGGCGATGGTGATGGTCTCGCCGTTGCTCAACCGGACGGTCATCTCGGTGCCGGCCTTGTTGGTCAAGGTGGCGGTGTAGGTGATGTTGCCGCCTTCGTCGACAGTTGGGGTAGCGGTCAGGCTCAGTACCGTAGTGTCCTTTGTACCCGGCACGTCCGTTACGACGGTGACAGGGCTTCCGGTAGCGACCACTTTTTCGTAGTTGCCACCCGAGATATCGGTGATCTTGTTGGTCAGGTCCAGGTTGGTGTTATGGACGTTGTTCGGTGCGGTGAATGGCACCGACGCCGACGACTCGCCTACCGGGATGGTGATGGTCTGGCCGTTGGCCAGTTTCACCACCAGGTCCGAACCGGTGACCTTGTGGTTGACCGACGCGGTGTAGGTGACGACGCCACCCTCGACCACGCTTTGCGTAGCAGTCAGGGTCACGGTCGTGGTGTCGATGGTGTCGGTCACCTGGGTCACAGCTGCAGTGCTGCTGACGTCGAGCTTCTCGAAGTC